>JACMOF010000344.1 GCA_014378155.1 Caulobacter sp.
CCATGGGTGACGCACAGCTCGTCGGCGGCCAGGGTCATGCGGCCACACCGCGCGAAGGCCTCGAAAGCGCGCAGGGCGTTGAGCGGCGGCAGCGATCGGGCGGTCATGTGATGAAACCTCACAGATGGCCGCTGATAAGTCGTTATTCGGCGCGGCGCAACGCGCGGATAAGGCGGACATGACAAAGCCCGCTCCCCATCGCGCCACCCTCGCCCAATGGTTGGCCGTCGCGGCGGTTTGGGGCTTGGCGGGTTATGGGATTTTGGCGGGGAAGCCGGCGAGCGGACAGGCTGATCGGGTTCACCTGATCGCCTGCCGGTAAATTCACAGTCCGTCTCCCCTGCGAAGGCCGGGGCCCAGATGGAATGACTTTGAGGCGGGTTCCGGGAATGCCGCGCGCCTCCAATCAGCCCCGCGCCTTGGGATCTGGGTCATGGCCTTCGCCGGGAAAACGGATTTGGAGTTACTTCCCCTCCGGCTTGACCACCATCGTCCACGACTTGTCGTCGCCCAGGAAATCCTTGGCCGCCTTCTGCACGTCAGCCACCGACACCCGTTGCAGGCCGGAGATCACCGAGCGGGTCGAGTCCAGCAGGCGCGGATCGGCCTGGGCGCCCGACAGCACGCCGAGCCAGTATTCGTTGGTCTCGCGAGCTTTTTCGATCTGGTCGATGCGCGGCTTCTTGGCCCGGTCCAGCTCGTCGTCGGAGACCGCCTTGTCGCGCAGGTCGGCGGCGATCTGGTGGATGCTGGCGATGACGCCGTCGATCTTCTCGGGCGGAACTTCGACGCTGACGGCCAGATAGCCCCAGTGGTCGAAGACCACGCTGGCGGTGGCCGAGGCCGAGGGCGAGTAGGTGGCCCCCTGCTTCTCGCGCAGTTCGTCGGTCAGCCGTAGTTGCATCACCTGGGCCAGCAGCTGGGTGTTGCGGGCCCGCTGCAGGTTGGCGAACAGGTCGTCGGTCTTCCAGGCCATGAACAGCTGGGCCTGGTCGGCGCGGCCCTTGTGGGTGCGGACGATCGGCGTAGCCGAGGGAGCGGGGAAGGGCGACTGGTCGGCCGTGGCGGCGGCTTGCGTGTCGGTGCGGGCCGGCAGGGCGCCGAAGGTCTGGGCCACCGCAGCGACGGCCTTGTCCACCGTGATGTCGCCGACGATCACCACCTCGATGGCGTCGGTGGTCAGCGGCCCCGCGATGGCGGTCTTCAGTTGGTCGATCGCGCTGCCGGCGATCTCGGCCCGCGAGGGGAAAGTCCAGCGCCGGTCGCCGCCGCGCAGCAGGCCGCCCAGGTCTCGGCCCATTACGCCGCCCGCCGTGCCCTCCATCTGGTCGTGGATGGTGCCGTAATAGGTCTTCATCCGGGTGAAGGCCTCGGGACGCCAGCCGCCGTCGATGGCGTAGGCGGCCAGCACCTGCAGCTCGGTGTCCAGGTCCTCGGGGCGGGTGCGGCCCGACAGGCTGAAGGCGTCGTCCTCGACCCCCAGGCCGGCGTTCCACACCTTGCCGTTCAACACCCTGTCCATGTCCTGGGCCGAGATCTGCTTGAGACCGCCCTCGATATAGGCCGAGCCGGCCCATAGCGGGCTCTGCACCGTGGTCGGCAGGTCCAGCAGGCCGTGGCCGATGCGGGCCTTCACCAGGATCTGGTCGTCGCGGAACTTGGTCGGTTTGACAGTCAGGCGCACGCCGTTGGCGAAGCGCACGAAGACGGTGTCGAGATCGGTCACGTCCTTCTGCTCGGCGACCTTGCCCACGGCGCCAAAGCTGGCATAGGGCCAGACGGTGTTGCTGGGCGCGGCGGGCGCTGCGACGGCGCTCGTCTGGCTGTCGGCATAGGCGGCGGTCACCGTTCCCTCGCCGCCGTCGATGGCGGTCGGTGTTGGTATGGTGATCAGCGGGCCGGAGCCGGTGAAGGCGGCCTTCAGCTTGGCCGAGACCTTGTCGGCGGTCAGGCCCTTGGTGGCCTCTTCGAACACCACCAGGTTCTGCGACGGGCTGGTGGGGATTTCCTTGTCACCCAGGCTGTTGACGATCGCCCCGGCCAGGGCCGTGGTGCGCTGGGTGGCTTGGCCAGCGGCGGCGGCCACGAAGCCGGCGCGCATGGCGGCGATCTCGCGGTCCAGCTCGTCCTGGCGCACGCCGTACTTCACGACGCGGCGCTGTTCCTGGTCGAGGGCGGCCAGCGCTTCCTTCCAGCGGCCCGGCTGGGCGGTGGCGGCCAGGCTGGTGACCTGGGCGGCTTGGTACTGGTCGTTCTGCATCGCTACCCCGACAATGAACGGCGGGGCGTCATTGCGGCTGAGGTCCTGCAGGCGCCGGTTCAGCGCAGCGAAGCCCAGGGCCTTGACCAGCTCATCGGCGTCCTTGGCCCTGGTTTCCAACTCCAAGGCGGGCGGATTGATCCAGGCCAACTGCACCGACAGCGCCGCGCCGGGCTCGACCAGCACCTTGGCGGTCAGGCCGCGCTTGGCCACGGGGCCGACGTCAGGCCGGACGCCCGCCGGACCTTGCGGCGTCCAATCGCCGAACCGGGCCTTGATCTTGGCCTCCATGGCGTCGACGTCGAAGTCGCCCACCGCCACGACCACCGCGTTCTCGGGCCGGTACCAGGCCTCGTAGAAGTCGCGGATGCGCTGGGCAGGGGCGGCGCGCAGGATCTCGGTCTTGCCGATCGGCAGACGCAGCGGCGGCCGCTGGCCCTCCATCTGGAACGAGAAGCCGTTGGTGAAGACGCGATAGGACGGGCTGTCGCGGGTGCGTTCCTCCGACAGCACCACGCCACGCTCGCGATCGACGGCGTCGGGGGCGATAGTCAGGGCGCCGGCCGCCTCGCGCAGCAGCATCATGGCGCTATCGACCGTATCATCGTCGGTCTTGGGCAGGTCGAGCTGATAGCTGGTCTCGCCGATGCCGGTCTGGGCGTTGGTGTCGGCGCCGAACGACAGGCCGTGGCGCTCGAGGATCTTGACCATGTCGCCTTCCGGCACGTTCTTGCTGCCATTGAACGCCATGTGTTCGAGGAAGTGGGCCAGGCCCTGCTGCTCGTCGGTCTCGTCGATCGAGCCGGCGTCGAACCACAGGCGCAGGGCGGCCTGACCGGGCGGGGTGGCGTTCTTCTGGATCGCGTAGCGCATGCCGTTGCTCAGCACGCCAAAGCGGATGCGCGGGTCGGGCGCGACGTCGGACACCGCCTGCGGCCACTGGCCCGGCTTGACCGAAGCCAGGGTGGGAGCGGTCGAGGCGCCTAGCGCCGCGACCGGCGTTTTGGATGAATTGGCGGGCGTCGCCCTATCGGCGGGTCGGTCGCCGGGGGGCTTCGAAGGGGAAAGGGTCGCGCAGGCGGCGAGGCTGAGCCCGGCGGAGACAACAAGCGCCAGGCGCGGAACGCGGATCATGAGCGACCTTGGAAGTAGAGCGATGACATAGCGGCACCTTGGCCGCAGCCCGTGGCGCAAGCAAGGCGTCGGCGCCACCCTGTCTCCTTCCATCGTTTCGCGCGTGCGACATTAGGTCCGTGTGAATGCACGCCGAATGCCGCAATTGATGCGTTAATGGAGTGCTCTGTTTGGAAGCCCCTCGATGTCGCCGTCGCCCCGACCGTCCGCGCCCGCCTGCCTGCCGTTCGACACAGCGAGCTTCGAGCGCCTGCGCCGGCCGGTCTGGGTGTTCGACGACTTGCGCAAGCGCAAGGTCTACGCCAACCCCGCCGCCGTGACCCTGTGGGGGGCGGTCGACCTCGACGCCCTGCTGGCGCGTGACTTTTCCGACCAGTCGCCGGCGGTGCGCACACGGATGGAGACCATACACCAGAAGATCGCCCGGGGCGAGGCGGTCACCGAGCACTGGACCTTCTATCCCCTGGGCGTTCCGACCTCGGTCTCGGCCACGATCTCGGCCATCACCCTGGCCGACG
>JACMOF010000345.1 GCA_014378155.1 Caulobacter sp.
CTTTCGACCTGGGCTTCGAGGCCGACGACGAGTTCGCCGCGCCGGGCGCCGACCCCTGGCGCATCGCGCCGGCCCCGCGTTCGACCAGCGACGACCCGTTCGCCGACTTCCCGCCAGCCCGTCCTGGCACAAGCGCGAGCGCGAGCGAGCCCGCAGCCTCGCCGTTCCTCGACCTGCCGCCGTCCGCCGCGCCCTACACGCCCGCCGTCCCGGCGGCGTCGCCCGCCGCCCTCGCCGAGCCGATCGCGGAGTCCAGCCCGCCGCCGATCGCCCCCCCGGCCATGCCCACGCCCGCGCCGTCCCTGACCGCCCGCGATCTGGTCCACGAGGTCGTCGCCGTGGCCGAGGCCGACATGGGCGAGGCGGCCGTGCCGCGCATCACCATCCACGCCTTCTGCGCCCGCCCCGAGACCGCCGCCCTGGTGGAGGCCGCCTCGGCCGACCGCCGCATGGCTCGCGCCTCGACCATCGCCCATCCCGGCGGACTGGAAGCGGCCGTCGACTATTATCAGAACCAGTCCACGCCCTCGCTGGTGCTGGTCGAGAGCCTGGACGCCGCGCCACGCATGCTGGCCCTGCTCGATGGCCTGGCCCAGGTTTGCGACCCGGGCACCAAGGTCGTGGTGATCGGCCAGACCAACGACATCGCTCTGTATCGCGAGCTGATGCGCCGCGGGGTGAGCGAATATCTGACCCAGCCGCAGGGGCCGCTGCAGATCATCCGGGCGGTGTCCAACCTGTATGCCGACCCGTCCGCGCCCTTCGTCGGCCGGCAGATCGCCTTCGTCGGCGCCAAGGGCGGCGTCGGGTCCTCGACCCTGGCCCACAATTTCGCCTGGTCGATGGCCGAGCGCATGCAGGCCGCCACGGTGCTGGTCGATCTGGACCTGCCGTTCGGCACCGCCGGGCTGGACTTCAATCAGGACCCGCTGCAGGGCGTCATCGACGCCCTGGGCCAGCCCGACCGCCTGGACGCCGTGCTGATGGACCGGATGATGGTTCGCTGCGGCGACCGTCTGTCGCTGTTCGCCGCGCCGGCCACCCTGGACCAGGACTACGAGATCAGCGCCGACGTCTTCGAGGAGGTCACCCAGAAAATCCGCAGCGCCGCGCCCTTCGTGGCGCTGGACCTGCCGCACAGCTGGTCGGCCTGGACCCGCCGGGTGCTGATCGCCAGCGACGACCTGGTGGTGGTGGCCACGCCTGACCTCGCCAGCCTGCGCAACGCCAAGAACATCATCGACCTGGTCCGCCAGGCCCGCCCCAATGACGCCCCGCCGCGCCTGGTGCTCAACCAGGTCGGCGTGCCAGGCCGTCCCGAAATCCCGGTCAAGGATTTCGGCGAGGCCCTGGGCCTGACGCCGTCGCTGGTTCTGCCCTTCGACCCCAAGTCGTTCGGCTTGGCCGCCAACAATGGCCAGATGGTGGGCGAGGTGGCCCCGAAGTCCAAGGCCGCCGAGGGCATCGATCATCTGGCGCGCCTCATCAGCCGCCGCGAGCCGCCGGTGGCCCAGAAGGCCTCCGTGCTCTCCGGCCTGTTCAAGAAGAAGTAGGGCATGTTCGGCAAGCGCGACCAGGCCGCCGTTCGGGAAGATCACGCGCCGCCGCCCGTCTCGGCGGACGGACCGGCCATCGCCACGCGCCCCCAGCGCGTCGAGCCGATCGTCATCGAGGAACGCGTCCACGCGCCGACGCCCGCGCCGGCCAAGGCCGCTGGCCCTAAGGCGACAAACGGCTTGGAACAGCTGCGCGCCGCCCAAGGCGCGCCGCCCACCACCCAGGTGGTCCGCGAGCAGAGCGACTATTACCACGCCACCAAGACCACGATCTTCAACGCCCTGCTCAACACCATCGACCTGAGCCAGCTGGCGCAGCTGGACCTGAAGGCGGCGGCCGAAGAGATCCGCGACATCGTCGCCGAGCTGGTGGCGATCAAGAATGTCTCGATGTCGGTCTCCGAGCAGGAGCACCTGGTCCAGGACATCATCAACGACGTCCTCGGCTATGGCCCGCTGGAGCCCCTGCTGGCCCGCGACGACATCGCCGACATCATGGTCAATGGCGCCCACCGGGTGTTCATCGAGGTCGGCGGCAAGGTCCAGCTGACCAATGTGCGCTTCCGCGACAACATGCAGCTGATGAACATCTGCCAGCGGATCGTCAGCCAGGTCGGCCGCCGGGTCGATGAAAGCAGCCCGATCTGCGACGCCCGCCTGCCCGACGGCAGCCGCGTCAACGTCATCGCCCCGCCCTTGGCTCTGGATGGTCCCACCCTGACCATCCGGAAGTTCAAGAAGGACAAGCTGACGATGAAGAACCTGGTCGACTACGCGTCGATCAGCCCGGAAGGGGCGCGGGTTCTGGGCGTCATCGGCGCCTGTCGCTGCAACATCGTCATCTCGGGCGGTACGGGCTCGGGCAAGACGACCCTGCTCAACACCCTGACCGCCTTCATCGACCCGACCGAGCGGGTGGTGACCTGCGAGGACGCCGCCGAGCTGCAGCTGCAGCAGCCGCACGTGGTGCGCCTGGAAACCCGGCCGCCCAACCTGGAAGGCTCGGGCGCGGTGACCATGCGCGATCTGGTCAAGAACTGTCTGCGGATGCGTCCCGAGCGGATCATCGTCGGCGAAGTCCGCGGACCGGAAGCGTTCGACCTGCTGCAGGCCATGAACACCGGCCACGA
>JACMOF010000346.1 GCA_014378155.1 Caulobacter sp.
GACCGCATCGTGCTCGACGCGACCGATTTCGCCGTCGGCGGCGCGGCCGAGCTCTATCGCCGCGACGGTGGGTGGTGGATCGTCTGGGCCCAGCCGCTGCGGGGCGTGCGGCCGTGGACCGGCGTTTCGCGGCGCTGAGCGACTTCGGGCGTTAGGCCATGGGGGTCTGGGAAAAGGAGTTCGACTATGGAACGACAAGGCGGCTGCGCCTGTGGGGCGGTGCGTTATGTGGCGGAGGGCGGGCCGCTGCGGGTCGGCATGTGCCACTGCCTAACCTGTCGCAAGCGCCACGGCGCGCCTTGCAACGCCTTCGCGGTCTTTCGGTCGGACAAGGTGCGGGTCGAGGGCGAAACCTTCGCCTGGGCGACTTCTGAGCGCGGCCGCTCGCACGGCTGCGCGGTTTGCGGCTCGCCGGTGTTCTGGCGTGAGGGCGAGGACGAGATCGAGCTTCACCTGGGCGGCTTCGACGACACCGGTCAGTTCATCCCCCAATACGAGGTCTGGGTGAAGCGCCGCGAGCCGTGGATGATGCCGCTAAACGTGCCGCAATATGCGGAAAACCGGCCGGCCGGGCTGGCGACCTAGGGACCTCGGACCGCAGCAGAGTCTGCGTGGTCTTTCGCGGATGCAAATGAGGACAGGCCCATGCGCCTGTCCCCAGCCGTGATGCAAACCCTGCTCATCCTGGCGTTCACCGGGATGGGCGAAAATCTAATGGTACCGCCGGATCAGTCCCACCAGCTTGCCTTGGACCTCGACCTGGTCAGGACCGAAGATGCGGGTCTCGTACTTGGGATTGGCGGCTTCCAGGGCGATCGAGCCGCCCTTCTTGCGCAGGCGCTTGAGGGTAGCTTCCTCGCCGACCAGGGCGACGACAATCTCGCCGCTGTTGGCGGTGTCGCCCTTGCGGATGATGACATAGTCGCCGTCGAGGATGCCGGCATCGATCATCGAATCGCCCTGCACCTCGAGCACATAGTGCTCGCCGCCGCCGAGCATGGATTCGGGCACCGGCAGGCGCTCGCGTTCATGCTGGATGGCGTCGATGGGCGTGCCAGCGGCGATGCGGCCGAGGATCGGCAGTTCACGGGTGTTGTCGGCGGCGATCTGGACGGGCGCGGCCGGGGCCTGCCCGCCGCCTTCCAGCACTTGCGGCTTGAAGGCGCCGCGACCCTTGGGCGGGGCGGCCGTCGTGGCCTGTTGCGGCAGCTTGATCACCTCCAGCGCGCGGGCGCGGTGCGCCAGGCGGCGGATGAAGCCGCGCTCTTCCAGCGCCGTGATCAACCGGTGGATGCCTGACTTGGACGCCAGGTCGAGCGCCTCCTTCATTTCGTCGAAGGAGGGAGAGACACCGCTCTCTTTGATCCGCTCGTGGATGAACATCAGCAGCTCGTGCTGCTTGCGCGTGAGCATGTCGGCCTCGCAAGTCGTCGCGGAACAAACCGCAAACCTTTCAAATGTTCTCTAGGTGTTCTTCGTTAATGTCAAGTTGACGCGGCGATCGATGTTCGGTGTAGCTGAACGCCGTAATCTTTGCCGAGGGGAGCCTTCGCGACATGGACCACGCTTGGCTTCTGACCACGGGTTGGCCGCGCGCCTTCTGGACCAGCTACGGCGCCTTCTGCCTGTTTGAGCTGTGGGTCTGGTGGCGCGACCGGCGCACGGCCAGCGGCCAGGACGCCGACCGGGGCAGCCTGCAGGCCGTGGTCCTGATTATCGCGGCGGGGATCTTCGTCGCCTTTTATGCCGCCTACGCCTCTGAATTTGCTCGCATAATCCAGTGGAGGAGCGAGGCGCGGCTCCTGGCGCTGGTCCTGATCTGGACGGGCCTGGCCCTGCGCCTGTGGGCCATACTGACCCTCGGGGCCTTCTTCCGCCGCACCGTGCATCTGCACGACGGTCACCGGATGATCACGGGCGGCCCCTACCGGATCGTCCGCAACCCGGCCTATCTGGGCAGCCTGCTGAGCCTGGTCGGCGTTGGTTTTGGCCTGGGCAGTGGACTGTCGGTCCTGGCGCTGTTGCTGGCCGGCCTGATCGCCTTCGGGTGGCGCATACGGGTGGAGGACGCGGCGATGACGGCCCGATTCGGCGATGAGCATGTGGCCTATCGCCGGCGCAAGGCGGCGCTGATTCCCTATCTCTGGTAGCAACGCTCAGGGTGCGACAATCGCGCCATCGCCTTTTAGCTGAAGCCAATCCTCAAACGGCAGGCGATAGGCGTTGTCGAAGACCTCGGCCTGGAGCTTGAAGGGTAGGCTGCCCTCGCTGTTCCAGAGCATCACCACGCCGGTCTTCGTGGCGGGATCGAACATCATGGTCGAGCGATAGCCGGTCACCGCCCCGCTGTGGCCGATCAGGCGGTGGCCCTTGTAGGTGAAGCTGCGCATGCCCAGGCCGTAACCGGGGTGTTCCAGCGCCCGGCCCATGGCCGATCGTCCATAGGGCCGGCCGGTATTGACGCGCGGTCGCTGGATGTCCGCCAACACCGGGGCCGGCAGGACGGCGGGCGCCTGACCCATCTGCGCCTGCATCCAGCGCGCCAGATCCACGATGTTGGAATTGACGCCCGCTGCGGCGGGGATGCGGTAATAGGCCTCGACCAACGGCACGCTGCGGCCGCCACGCGAAGGCCGCGCCCAATGCTTGGCGGTCCGCAAACCGTCGATGCCGATGGTCGCGCCGGTCATGCCCAGAGGCAGGAACAGCTTCTGGCGAGCCTCCTCGGCATAGGGGCGATGGGTGGCGGTCTCGACGACCTCGCGGATCGTGTCATAGGCGATGTTCTGGTAGCTGTGGCACGTGCCGGGCGGGCAGAGCAGGGGCACGGCCTCCAGGCTTGCCCGGATCTGGCGCGGGTCTCGCCCGCCTTCGAGCCAGCCGTCATAGGCGTTGCGGGGCAGGCCAGTGCGCTGGGACAGCAATTGCTCGACCGTCAGCGCGTTCTGGGCGTCGCCCGGCAGGCGCAGGCTCGTATCGAACTTTCCCAGGGGATCGGTGAGCGCGATCACCCCGTCCGCCGCCAGGCGGGCGCTCAGCGTTCCCGCCACCGTCTTCGACAGCGACGCCCAGCGGAAGACCGTGTCGGCGTCGATCTTCTCGCCGCTCTCCGGCGCGGTGAGCCCGTAGCCCTGGACGAACGACAGTTGGCCGTTCTCGACCACGGCGATCGCCAGGCCTTCCATGGACTTGTCAGCCATCATCGCGTGGATGCGAGCGTCCAGGGCTCTATAGTCGATGGCGCCGCGCCAATCCTTTGGCCGCAGGGGCAGGGTGACGGGCGCCGCCGTCGCGGTGGGGGCGACCGGCTTGACGGTATTCTGCTCGGGGGCGCAGCGCGAGGCGATCAGGCCCAGCGCCCCGAGGCCCAGCACCAGGGCGGCGGCCGCCGGCCGCCAGCCTAGCCAGCGCCGTCGCCAGGACGCGTCTTGCGGAGGCTTGTCGAACGAGGTCAGCAGCCTAACCCAGCAAGGCCCGCGTCGCCGCCGCAACGTCGGCCTGGCGCATCAGACTCTCGCCCACCAGCATGGCCTTGGCGCCGGCCGCTTCCATCCGCACCGCATCGGCGGCGACGAACAGGCCGCTTTCTGTGACCAGCAGGACGTTCTCCGGAGCCTGAGCGGCCAGGCGTTCGGTGACGGCCAGATCGACCACGAAGCTCTTGAGATCGCGGTTGTTGATCCCCACCAGGGTCGCGCCCAACTGGCCCGCCCGCTCCATCTCGGCCTCGTCATGCACCTCGACCAGGGCGTCCATGCCCAGGCGCGCGGCTTCGGACAGCAGGTCGGCGGCGAGGGCGTCGTCGATCATCGCCAGGATCACCAGAATGGCGTCGGCGCCCAGGGCCCGGCTCTCGGCCACCTGCCAGGGGTCGACCAGGAACTCCTTGCGAATGCAGGGCAGGCTGACGGCGGCGCGGACATCGATCAGATAGCCGTCGGCGCCCTGGAAGCTGGGACCGTCGGTCAGGACCGACAGGCACGAGGCGCCGCCGGCCGCATAGGCCCGGGCCAGGGCCGGCGGGTCGAAATCGGCGCGGATCAGGCCCTTGGACGGCGAGGCCTTCTTGATCTCGGCGATCAGGGCCAGCCTGCCGGGCGCGTGATCGGCCTCGAGGGCCGCCTTGAAGCCGCGCGGGCTGTTGGCGATCCTGGCGGCGGCGTCGACCTGGGCGAACGAGCGGCGGCGCTTCCGATCGGCCACGTCCTCGCGCTTGTATGCGGCGATCTTGGCGAGGATATCGGTCATGCGCTTACAGTTTCACTGTTGGTGGCCGCGACGAGACCGGCCAGGGCCGCCTTGGCGCGGCCGTCGTCGAGCACGGCGGCGGCCAGTTCGACGCCCTCGCGCAGGGTTTCGACCTTGTCGGCCACCAGGAAGGCAGCGGCGGCGTTCAGCATGACGATGTCGCGATAGGCGCCCTTTTGGCCGTCCAGCAGGGCGGTAAGGGCGGCGGCGTTATAGGCCGGCTCGCCGCCGATGATGTCGGCCAAGGCGGCGCGCGGCAGGCCCACGGCTTCAGGTGTGATCGTGAACAGGCGCAGGGCCCCGTCGCGCCATTCGGCGACCTCGGTTTCGCCGGTGGTGGTCAGTTCGTCCATGCCGGCCCCGTGCACCGACCAGGCGCGCTCGGCCCCGAGAGCGCCCAAAGCCTTGGCCACGGGTTCGACAAAGCGGTGGGCCGAGACACCCACGACCTGGCGCTTGGCCCCAGCCGGATTGGTCAGCGGGCCCAACAGGTTGAAGATGGTGCGGAAACCTAGCTGCTGGCGGATCGGCGAGACGTGCTTCATCGCCCCGTGGTGGGCCTGGGCGAACAGGAAGCAGATGCCGGCGTCGTCCAGCGCCTGGCGCTGCTGGGCGAGGGTCGCGTCGATGTTCACGCCCAAGGCCGCCAGCACATCGGCGGCGCCCGACTTGCTGGTGATCGCCCGGTTGCCGTGCTTGGCCACCTTCAGCCCTCCGCCGGCCGCCACGAAGCCCACGGCGGTGGAGATGTTGAGCGTATGCAAGCCATCGCCGCCCGTCCCGCAGACGTCGATGACGTCATAGGGGTGGTCCAGGTGGGTGGCCGCCCGGCGCATGGCCCGGGCGCAGGCGGTGATCTCGCCCACGGTCTCGCCGCGCAGGCGCATGGCGGTGACCGCCGCAGCCACCTGGGCGGGCGTCGGCTCGCCGCGCAGGCAGGCGGTGAAGAACAGCTCGGCGTCGTCCTCGTCGAGGGTCTGGCCATCGGCCAGCTTAGCCAGCAGGGGCTTGAAGGCGTCCGACATCGCCTAGACCCAGATCGCCGCGTCGCGCTTGACCTTGGCCAGGTCCAGGAAGTTGGCCAGCAGCTGGTGGCCGCCCTCGGTGGCGATCGATTCGGGGTGGAACTGCACGCCATAGACCGGGCGGGTCTTGTGTTGCACGCCCATGATCTCGCCGTCCTCGGTCCAGGCGGTGATTTCCAGCTCGGCGGGCAAGGTGGCCTTGTCGACCGCCAGGCTGTGGTAGCGCGTGGCGGTGAAGGGGTTGGGCAGACCCTTGAAGATCCCCAGATCGTTGTGATGGAGCGGGCTGGTCTTGCCGTGCATCACCGCCTTGGCGCGGATCACGTCGCCGCCATAGGCCTGGCCGATGGCCTGGTGGCCCAAGCAGACGCCGAGGATGGCCAGGTCGTCGGCCGCGCCGCGCAGCAGCGGCAGGCAGATGCCGGCCTGGTCGGGCGCCTTGGGGCCGGGCGACAGCAGGATCGCCTGCGGGCGAAGGGCCAGGGCCTCCTGCACGGTCAGGTCGTCGTTGCGATGCACGACGGTGTCTGCCCCAAGCTCGTTCAGATAGTGGACGAGATTGTAGGTGAAGCTGTCGTAGTTATCGATGACCAAGATCATGACGCCGCCTTTCGGGAACAGCTTCTAGCGGGTTTGGCGCAAAAGGTGAGGGGATTCGCGCGGGAGATTTTCTCGCAACGCCCCCAGTGCGAAAGCGCCGCATTGCGTGGATGTGGGGCTAGGGCATCCTCACCGCCATGAACCCCGCTGATTCCGCCCTCGACACCGCCGCCATCGCCTATGCCAGGGCGCTGCTGCGCAAGCCGATGCGTCGACAGAAGATGGGGCCGGTGCTGGCGGCGGCGGCTTTCGCGGCGCTCAGCGCCATCACCTTCGCCACGGTGATGGTCATGGCCCCGCCAGCGGTCGTCCAGCACCTGCCGTCCGACCGCCTGGGCGGCTAAGCCCTAGGCGAAGCGCCAGGCTTCCTCGGCCGCGCGCTTGAGGGCGCGGGACTTGTGCAGGGTCTCCTCATATTCGGCGTCCGGATCGCTGTCGGCCACCACGCCGCCGCCGGCCTGGACATACATCATGCCGTCCTTCACCAGGGCCGTGCGCAGCACGATGCAGGTGTCGACCGAGCCGTCGGCGCCGATATAGCCCACCGCCCCGGCATAGCCGACGCCGCGCTTCTCGATCTCCAGCTCGTCGATGATCTCCATGGCCCGCACCTTGGGGGCGCCCGACAGCGTGCCGGCGGGCAGGGCGGCCATCAGCACGTCGACCGGGTCCACGCCCTCGGGCGCGTCGCCCTCGACATTGGAGACGATGTGCATCACGTGGCTGTAGCGTTCGATCTTGAAACTGTCGGTGACTCGGACATTGGCGCCCTTGCTCCTGGTCGCCGGGTCATTGCTGCCGGCGTGCTTGAGCATCGCCACCCGGCCGACGTCGTTGCGGCCCAGGTCCAGCAGCATCAAATGCTCGGACCGTTCCTTGGGATCGGCCAGCAGCTCCTTCTCCAGCGCCAGGTCTTCTTCGGGCGTCGCGCCGCGCGGCCGGGTGCCGGCGATCGGGCGGATGGTGATCTTGCCGTCGCGCAGGCGCACCAGGATCTCCGGCGACGAGCCGACCAGCTCGAAGCCGTCGAGGTCGAGGAAAAACAGAAAGGGCGAGGGGTTCGTACGGCGCAGCGAGCGGTAGAGCGCGAACGGCTCCAGCGGGAAGGGCGCGCGGAACCGGTGGCTGGGCACCACCTGGAAGATGTCGCCGGCCCGGATGTACTCTTTCGCCTTCTCGACCACCACCGCGTAGTCCTCGCGGCTGACAGGGGTGGTGAACTCCATCTGCCCGTGGCTGGGGCGCGGGGCCGAGTGGGCCAGCGCACCGCGCAGATCGGCCATCACGGTCTCGATCCGGGCGCGAGCGGCGGCATAGGCGTCATGGGCCGAGAGGCCGGGCTTGTGCCGCGCCGTGGTGACCAGGATGATCTCCTGGGCGATGGCGTCGAACACCGCGACGATCGACGGCCGGGTCATGATCCCGTCCGGCAGGCCCAGGCTGTCGGTATTGACGTTGGGCAGGCGCTCGGCCAGGCGGACCATGTCGTAGCCCAGGGCCCCGAACACCCCGGCCGAGGGCGGCGGCAGGCCGGCCGGCATCTCGATCCGCGAGCGGGCGATCAGATCGCGCAGGCTATCCAGCGCGCCGCCCGCCTGTGGCGTGAACCGGCCGGCGGCGATGTCGTCGCCCTCGGCGACCTCGGCCTGGTCGCCGCGACAGCGCCAGACGAGAT
Source organism: Caulobacter sp. (assembly GCA_014378155.1). GTDB lineage: Bacteria > Pseudomonadota > Alphaproteobacteria > Caulobacterales > Caulobacteraceae > Caulobacter. Next base: position 7,549 of record JACMOF010000346.1, read on the forward strand.
CCGGCTTCATGGCCACGATCGAGTAGCGCCCGCGCCAGGCGCCGCCCTCGACGCTTTCGAACAGGAAGGCGTAGGGCCGCCCGTGACCGATCTTCAGATAGGCCGAGACCGGCGTCTCCAGGTCGTCGATCAGCCGGGTCCAAACCACCTGGGGCCGGCCGGCGTCATAGGCGGCGGTGAAGGCGTCAAGCGCGGGCTCCAGGCTCATTGCGCGTCTGGCTTCTTCTTGCCGTCCTTGGCGCCGGGCAGGGTGGCCGGATCGACGCCGATCGCCTCTTGGGCCAGAGGCAGATTGACCCGGGTCTTGACCTGCAGGCGGGCCGCTTCGGCGGCGGCGTCGCCGACGTCCTGGTACAGGCCCTGGCTGGCCTGCCGGCGCATCGCCTCGGTGACCCGGGCCAACTGCGCCACCGTGCCGGAGCGAACGGCCTCGACCTTGGCGACCAGATAGCCGCCTTGCGGGGCCCGGCTGGTGAAGGGCTCGCCCGGCTTGGCGTTGAAGGTGGCGATCAGCAGATCGCGGCCCAGGCCCTGAAACTGGCGGGCGTTTTCGCGCGTGATATTGGGCACGCGCTGGACGTTGGACTGGGCCGAGGCGGCGACCGCCTCCATCGACTCGCCCTTCTTGACCCGCAGGCCCAACTGGTCGGCCTTGGCCTTCATGCGTTCCAGCAGCGTCTTGAGCATCCATTGCTGGGTCAGGGGCGCGCGGATTTCGTTCAGGCTGGGCATGGCGGGCGGGATCACCCGCTCGACACGCACGGCGTAATATTCACCCTTGCTGACCTCGATCAGCTCGCTCTCGCCGCCGGCCGACAGTTCGAAGGCGGTTTTCAGAACATCGGGGGTGAGGCCGGGCACAGGCTGGCCGGTCTCGTCGACGCCTTGGGCGGCGATCGGCGCGGTGGTCAGGACCAGGGCGCCGGCCTTGGCGGCGGCGTCCAGCAGGTTGGCGCCCGCGTCGTGGGCGTCCTGATAGGCCTGGGTCTGTTCATAGGCCTTGCCCTGGGCGGCCTGGACCTTCAGGTCGGCCTCGATGCCCGGACGCAGGGCCGCCAGGGTGGGGGCGGCGGCAGGGGTGATCTTGGTGAGCTTGACGACCGACAGACCCAGATCGCCGGCGATCGGCGCGCTGACCTGGCCTGGCGCCAGAGCGAACACCGCCTCGGCCACCTTGCGGTCGGGCAGGGCGGCCTTCGGCTTGCCGTCGATGGCGACAGGGGACTTGCCATAGGCGCCGGCGACAGCGGGGGGTGAGTCGCCCTTGGCCAGGCGCTGGGCGATCACGGCGGCCGCCTTGGCGTCGGGGGCGACGATCTGCACGAACGAGCGGGTCTCGGCCACGCTCAGCGACGCCTTGCGGGCGTCGAAGGCCTTGACCACGTCGGCCTCGGGCACGGTCACCGAGGGTTCCAGCGCCTTGGCGCTGAAGCGGGCCACCGACAGGACCCGAGTCTCGGGACGGGTCAGGCGTGCGGTGTTTTCCTTCATGAAGGCCTGAAGCTGGGCGTCACTGGGCGGCGCCACCTTGTCGACGATGGCCGGATTGATCGCGAAGGCGGCCAGGTCGCGGCCTTCGAGGCCGTAGGCGGCCTGCAGGGCCGAATAGATCAGTGGCGCGCGCACGCCGTGGGTCACGGCCGAAAACAGCTGGGCCTGGGCCAGGCCGTCGCGAAGCTGGGCTTCGTATTGAACGGGCGTCGCCTTGTTCTGGGCCAGCAGGGCTTCGTACATCTTGGCGTCGAACTTGCCGGTCACAGGGTCGAACGGACGCACGCCGGGGGGCAGGGCCGCCAGCTGCTTGTGGAGAATGTCGGCGATCAGCTTGTCGGACGGCCGGACGCCCATCTTGCGGATCACCTCGGCCAGAGACTCCTGCAGCGAGATTTCCTTCAGCATGCGGGTGTCGATGCCCTGGGCCACGGCCTGTTCGGGCGTGATCACCTGGCCCTGCTGCTGCTGGCGGTCGCGATAGCTGTCGAACTGCGCCTTGAACTGCTCGGGCGTCACGGTGCGCTTGCCCGCCTCGATCACCCACTTGCCGGGGGGATGGCGGAAGACGTCGCTGATCCCGAACACCGCGAAACTGACGATCAGCAGCGCGAACAGGACGATCGCGAAGGGCGATTTGGCGAAGGAGCGGAAGCCGGCGAGCATGACTGAGAGAAACCTTCCTCGATAAACCGCGCGGATTCCACGCAAGGCGACGGAACGGACGCGAGCAGCGGGTATAGTAGAGCCCCAGGGGGGGCGGCAAGCGGCGGACACGCCAAACCGGTCTTGACTTCCCACGGGGCGACGGGGCCAAACCGGGCGCATGACCCTTTCCTTGACCACACCCCGGCCGCTAATCGCCGGAAACTGGAAGATGTTCGGCCTCGAGGCGTCGCTCGACGAGGCCCGCACCGTGGCCGCGGCGCTCGCCGGGCACCCGGCCGCCGCCCGCGTGGCGATCTGCCCGCCGGCCACCCTGCTGCACCGGCTTTCCGAGGTGCTGGCGGGCGAGAGCGTGCTGGTGGGCGGCCAGGACTGCCATCCCGCGCCGTCGGGGGCCCACACCGGCGACCTCTCGGCGGCCATGCTAGCCGACGCCGGGGCCCGGCTGGTGATTCTCGGCCACTCCGAGCGCCGCGCGGCCTATGGCGAGAGCGACGCTCTGGTCGCGGCCAAGGTCGAGACGGCCCTGGCGGCCGGGCTGGAGCCCATCGTCTGCGTCGGCGAAACCCTGGCCCAGCGTGACGCCGGCCAGGCCGAGGCGGTGGTCACCGCCATGGCGCGCGGTTCGCTGCCGCCTTCGCTCGCCGGCCAGGACTTCGCTTTGGCCTATGAACCGGTCTGGGCAATCGGCACGGGCCGCACGCCGACGTTGGCCGACATCGCCGCCATCCACGCGGCCCTGCGCGGCGTTCTGGTGGAGCGGTTCGGCGCGCACGGCCAGACGGTGCCTATCCTGTACGGCGGCTCGGTGAAGCCGGAAAACGCGCGGGAGATCCTCGCGACACCCGACGTCGGCGGCGCGCTGGTGGGCGGAGCGTCTCTGAAGGCGGCGGACTTCCTAGGGATCATCGGCGCGGCTTAGAGGCGCGGGGGACACGCACTCACGCCCCGACCTTGGCCAGGTTGCAGAGGGTTGGCCGTGAGTGCGTGTCCCCACCTTGGCCCGCTGCGTCACAGGATTGGCACGGTGTAGCCCTGAAGCGTGGGGGATGA
>JACMOF010000347.1 GCA_014378155.1 Caulobacter sp.
CTCGCTGCACCTGGATCATCATCGGGCGATCATGGGCACGCCCAAGACCGTGGTCCTGGCCATGGCCCGGTTGCTGCAGCAGCGGGTGGCGGGACGGTTGAAGCTGCATTAGGACGCTGCGAGCTTGACCTTCGCGACCGGGAGGCTGGAGGTGCGAGGCTCCAAGCCCCGCGGAGCGCTCGGGCTCGTCGAAACGGTACTAAACTCACACACTCCGAACGTCGTCCGGCGCTCCGCGACCCTTTCCATCTCTTCAGCGGCAGCCCGCGTGAAGTTCTTCTCCCGTGGGGGAGGTGTCGGCGAAGCCGACGGTGGAGGGGCGATCGGATGACGGCCAGACCTGCGATCAAAGACCCCAAACCTCCCCCACCGACCGCCTCCCCCACGGGGGGACAACCTTATGGGCTAAGGCCGAACGATCCGTCCGCCCGTCATCGGGCTTGCCACCCCGGTGGTCCCCGGAAAGCTGATCGGCAGGCCCCGCGCCGTCCGGCCCGCCAGGAAGGCGAAGGCTTCGGCCTCGATGGCGTCGCCGCGCCAGCCCAGGGCGTCGGCCGAGACCACCTCGGAGACGCCGGCGAGGGCTTCCGACAGGCCCAGCATCATGTGCGCGTTGTGACGTCCGCCGCCCGCCACGATCAACCGTCTCGGCCGCGCCTCGACCGGCAGCCAGTCATAGGCCCGCGCCACGCTGGCGACGGTGAAGGCGGTCAGGGTCGCGGCGGCGTCCTCCAAGGACAGGGCATCGACGATCTCGACCGGGAAGTCGAAGCGGTCCAGCGACTTGGGCGGCCTGGAGGCGAAATAGGGTCGGGCCAGCAAGGCCGCGAGCACGTCCCCATGAACCGTCCCGGCCATGGCCAGCCGCCCACCCTCGTCGAACCGCCCTGCCCCACGGGCCTGGACCACCAGGTCGATCATGCCATTGGCCGGTCCGGTGTCGAACGCCAGCAAGTCGCCATCCGCCTTCACGAAGGTGACATTGGCCACCCCGCCCAGGTTCAGCGCCGCCACTGGCGCGGCCAGGCTCGAGGCCCGGGTCCGGGCGGCGTGATAGATCGGGGCCAGCGGCGCCCCCTCCCCGCCGGCCGCGACGTCGGCGGTGCGGAAGTCGAAGGCCACCGGCCGGCCGCTGACCTTGGCCATGTGCTCGGCGTCGAGCAGTTGCACCGTGCGGCCAATCCGTTCGGCTGTCGGCCGTTCGTGCAGCACGGTCTGGCCGTGGACGCCCAGCAGGTCGAAATTAGTCCAGGTGAGCCCGTGCTCGGCGAGAAAGCTCTCGGCGGCCTGCAGGTGCTCGTCGGCGACGGCCCGCCGGGCCTCCGCGAAGATCGAAGGCTCGGACTCATCCCGCGCCCAGCCGCGAGCGATCGCCGTGGTCTCCAACAGCAGCTCGCGGGTCGCCTCGCGCAGCTTGCGCTCGCCGGCCGGGCCGAAGGCCTGGATGTCCTCGCCGTCGGTGTCGAGCACAGCCATGTCGACGGCGTCGAGCGAGGTGCCGGTCATGAATCCCAGGATACGCATGGGCTGGTTGACTGCCACGGGTCGCGGCGGCTAGCTAGACCCCATGATCACCCCGCGCCTCACGACCCGCGCCTATTATCGCCCGCTGTCCTAGCGGGAACGCCGACCGATCACGTCGATGCGCCCGCCTCACCCGGCGACGCGTCAGCCCAAGGCGAACGTCTCCGGATCAAAATCCCAGGAGACCCGCTGATGAAACCCTCGCCACAGAACGCCGCGCCCGTGCTAGACGCGCGGTCACCAGAATTAGAGAGTCGAGCCATGTCCGCCGCCGCGTCCTTCAAGTCGGAATTCCTCCAGACCCTGCAGGCGCGCGGCTACATTCACCAGATCACTCACCCGGACGAATTGGACGCCGCGGCCGCCGGCGGGATCATCACGGCCTATGTCGGTTTCGACGCCACGGCTTCGAGCCTGCACGTGGGCAATCTGATCTCGGTCATGATGCTACGGCGCCTCCAGCAAACCGGCCACAAGCCGATCGTGCTGATGGGCGGCGGGACCACCAAGGTCGGCGACCCTTCGGGCAAGGACGAAAGCCGCAAGATGCTTAGCGATGACGGCATCCAGGCCAATATCGCCAGCATCAAGCGCGTCTTCGAGAAGTTCCTGACGTTCGGCAAGGGTCCGACCGATGCAGTGATGGTCGACAACGACGAATGGCTGAGCAAGCTGGGTTATATCGAGTTCCTGCGCGAATACGGCACGCACTTCACGGTCAACCGGATGCTGGCCTTCGACTCGGTCAAGCTGCGGCTGGATCGCGAACAACCGCTGACGTTCCTCGAATTCAACTACATGCTGATGCAAGCCACCGACTTCCTGGAACTCAACCGCAAGCGCGGCTGCGTGCTGCAGATGGGCGGCTCGGACCAGTGGGGCAACATCCTCAACGGGGTCGAGCTGATCCGTCGCGTTGATCAGCAACCGGCGTTCGGCCTCACCACGCCACTGCTGACCACGGCCTCCGGCGCGAAGATGGGCAAGACCGCCGCAGGCGCCGTCTGGTTGAACGCGGACGCCTTGAGCCCCTACGACTATTGGCAGTTCTGGCGCAACACCGAGGACGCGGACGTGGGCCGGTTTCTCAAGTTGTTCACCGACCTGCCGCTGGCCGAGATCACCAGGCTGGAAGCCCTGCCGGGCGCGCAGATCAACGAGGCCAAGAAGGTGCTGGCCGACGAGGCCACGCGAATGGCGCACGGCGAGGAAGAAGCCCGCAAGGCCCGCGACGCGGCCGAGAAGGCCTTCGAGCAAGGCGCGCTGTCGGTCGATTTGCCAACCTTCGAGGTGCCTGTCGCGGACCTCGAAGTCGGCATCGTCCTGGCCAACCTGTTCGCCGACGCCGGCCTGGCCGCCTCGCGCGGCGAAGCCCGCCGCCTGGCCCAGGGCGGCGGCGTCAAGCTCAACGACAAGGCCGAGCCCGACGCCAACCGCCTGGTCACTTCGGCCGACCTGATCGATGGGGTGGTCAAGCTGGCGGCGGGAAAGAAGAAGATCGTGCTGATAAAGCCGGTGTAACAACCCGGAAGCGGCGAGGCCGCTATCCGGGGTGACAGGATTGTGGAGAGACAGATGCTTGAACCCGGCGATAAGGCCCCCGACTTCGATCTGACCACCGACACCGGCCGCGTCAGCCTGGCGGCCCTGAAGGGCAAGAACGTCGTGCTCTACTTCTATCCGAAGGATGACACGGCAGGCTGCACATCGGAGGCCCTGCAGTTCTCGTCCGAGGTCGAGGAGTTCGCCAAGGTTGGCGCTCTGATCGTCGGAATTTCCAAGGACAGCGCCGCCTCCCACGCCAAGTTCCGCAAGAAGCATGACCTGACCGTCGATCTCGCCGCCGATACCACCGGCGAGATCGTCGAGGCCTACGGCGCTTGGGTGGAAAAAAGCATGTACGGCCGCAAGTATATGGGCATCGACCGATCGACCTTCCTGATCGACCGCGAGGGCGTGGTTCGCCAAACCTGGCGCAAGGTCAAGGTGCCCAACCACATCAAGGCCGTGCTGACGGCGGCGCGGGCCCTGAAATAACCGTGTGGCTTTGGCGCATCAACCGTGCGCTGATCGCAACACTGAGACGCTCAGACGATGACAAGATGTCTCTGACCGCGTTATCACTTGAATTGCATGAGGAATGTCACGCTGCGGGTTCACCCCGGGCGCGAAGTGTCTTGCACGCTTCGGCTTTCTCGTTGCATATCGCCGAGACCTTGAAAACGGGGGTTTCCTAGGGCGATGGCGATCACGCGCTTCAAGCGACTGCGACAATCCCTGGAAGATCTGTTTCCGGAACGCCACCTGTACGTGCGCTCCGGCGGCGAGATGCGCGGTTATGTCTTCTCCACCGGCAAGCAGCTTATGTGCGCCACGGTGATCGCCGGCGCGGCCCTCTGGATGGGCGTCTGCACCGCGGCCATGATGGTCAGCGCCCTCTCCGTCAGCTCGACCGACCAGATGGTCATCAAGCAGAAGGCCTATTACGAGCGCCTCAACGCCGACCGCCAGGCCCGTTTGAACAGCGCGATGGTTCAGCTGTCGGCCAACAGCGGCTCGCTCGACGAGCTGGCTAATTCCGTTGAGAAGCGACATGCCGCCCTGGCCTTCCTGGTTAGTGATTTCCGAGGCGTGCCCGGCGCGTCCCAGGCGCTGCAGGTCGTCAAGCCGCACGTGCTCGGCGCCTCGCCGATCGAGCGCATCCAGGCAACGCGGATGGATCAGGAACGCTTGATCGACGCCGCCGAGACCTTCGCCAAGAGCCGCGCCGAGCGCCTGCGCCTGGCCATGCGGATGGCCGGCCTCGACGCGGGGTCGTTCACAGGCCGCAACGGCTCGTCGCTGGGTGGCCCGCTGATCGAGGCCAAGGACCCGCGGGCCCTGGCCGCCGTGCTCGATGTTGACGAAGACTTCGCCAGCCGCATCCAGCACGCCGCCACCGACATGTCGGACATGCGCCAGCTCAGCGCCGCCTCGCAGAAGCTGCCCTTTTACCGCCCGACCAACAATCCGGCCTTGAGCAGCAGCTACGGCGTGCGGTTCGACCCTTTCACCCACCGTCCGGCCTTCCATTCGGGCCTGGACTTCCCGGGCGCCTTCTACACGCCGATCATGGCCACGGCCCCCGGCGTCGTGTCCTTCACCGGCGTGCGCTCGGGCTATGGCAATGTGGTCGAGATCGACCACGGCAACGGTTTCAAGACCCGTTACGCCCACCTCCAGGCCACTTCGGTCAAGGTCGGCCAGCGCGTGGCGATCGGTCAGCGCATCGCGGCCATGGGCTCGACGGGTCGATCGACCGGTCCGCATCTGCATTACGAGGTATGGGTCAATGGTCGGGCTCAGAACCCGAACCGTTTCTTGAAGGCTGGTGAGTATGTTCAGCAAGCAAGCTAAGGCGTCCAAGGGTCCGGCGCGCATCGAGCCGTTGCCCATGTCCATGGCTCCAGCCGCCGAGCCCGCGGCCCGCAAGGCCCCGCCCAAGGTCGCCTCGTTGATCTCTCCCGACATCACCATCGAAGGCGGCATCACCGGGGACGGCGAACTGCAGATTGACGGGATCGTGCGCGGCGACGTCAGGGTCGGTCGGTTGACCGTCGGCGAGACGGGCCACATCGAGGGCTCGATCTATGCCGAAGCGGTGGAAGTGCGCGGCCGGGTGGTCGGCGCCGTCACCGCCAAGCAGGTCCGCCTCTACGGCACCTCCTACATCGACGGCGACATCACCCACGAGCAACTGGCGATGGAAACCGGCGCCTTCTTCCAGGGCCGCAGCCTGAAATTCCAGCGTCCGGCCGCGCAGCCGCAGCCTGCTCCCACGCCCCAGGCGCTCGCCGCTCCTGCGCCGATCGCCAAGCCCGCCGGCTAGAGCATTTCCCGACCTGACTGCGTCAGGCCGTGAGCTCTAATCTCCTGTTTTGACGCATTTTTCTTCACGCGAACCGGAACCACTTCGCTCGAAAAATGCTCTCGTCAGAGCCTCAGCGGCTGGACAGCACGAAGGTGTCGCCGGTCCAGATCGCGAAACTTGGCGAACGTCCCCCGAGGCTGCTTCTCGGGCGGCCCCTCGAAGACGACCCCCTTTTCGCTCATCTTGCGAAAGGCGTGCTCGACGTCGTCGCAGGTGAACGAGCCGTTGAAGAACTTGCCGACGCGATCCTCTTGACCGTCCGGCGTGAACAGCGCAAGACCGGCCTCGGCCCCGGGAATTCTCAGCTTTATCCAGTGCTTGCCCGGCCCCACCAGCTGATCGGTGGCGACGCGCAGGCCCAACTTCTCGGTCCAGAAAGCCAAGGCCCGATCTTGGTCGCCGACTGCGACGCTGACAAATCCCGCTGACGCCATGGCGACGCCAGCAGGACTGAGATCAGGCGTCCCGCGTCGCCCCGACCCGCTGAGCCAGGGACGCGCCCATGAACTCGTCCAGATCGCCGTCGAGCACCCCCTGGGTGTCGGACGTCTCGACATTGGTCCGCAGGTCCTTGACCATCTGGTAGGGCTGCAGCACGTAGCTGCGGATCTGGTGACCCCAGCCGATGTCGGTCTTGAGGTCCTCCAACGCCTGCTGGGCGGCTTCCCGCTTCTGCAGCTCGGCCTCGTAGAGCCGGGCCCGCAGCATCTTCCAGGCTTCCTCGCGGTTCTGGTGCTGCGAACGACCGGCCTGACAGGCCACGGCGATGCCTGTCGGAATGTGCGTCAGGCGAACCGCCGAGTCGGTCTTGTTGATGTGCTCGCCGCCCGCGCCTGAGGCCCGGTAGGTGTCGGTGCGCACGTCGGACGGGTTGATGTCGATCTCGATGGCGTCGTCGACC
>JACMOF010000348.1 GCA_014378155.1 Caulobacter sp.
GAAACACCGACCGCCCAACGCCTTCGATTTCCCCAGCCTCCATGAGAGCTTCAAGTACTTCAACTATCAGTACGTTCTGTACGGCATGGGCTTTGCGACCACCGTCGATCCCGCCGCCCACGTGCATGGCGACCTGGCCCGGGCCGATTTCGCCAAGGTGCGCGAGGCCGGCTTGCGCGCCGCCGCCGGCCTGCCCGATCACAGGGCCTTGCTAAACCAGGTCTACACCCAGGGCTTCACCACCAAGGTTGGGGACGCCGCCAGCGCCGAGGCCGCCGAGGGCCTGCGGCGATGAGCGAGCCGGCGGCCGGACCGGTCTTCGCCGCCGCCGCTGGCCCGCGCATCGAAACCCTGCGCATCGGCGCCGAACGCCATCCGGTGCTGGTGATCGACGGCCTGCTGACCGGCGCCGAGCATCTGGTCGATTTCGCGGCCGAACAGGCGATCCTGGCCCCCGTGAAGGCGGCGGCCAACTTCTATCCGGGCGTCCGGGCGCCATCCCCGGGCGGCTATGTTCAGGCTCTGGTCACCGCCCTTCGCCCCCATCTGGCGACGGTGTTCGGCGCCCCGCCGGAGGGCAAGGCGCACATCACCAGCGCCCTTTCGATGGCGGTCCTACCGACCGACCAGGCCAGCCTGCCCCAACGCCTGCCGCATATCGACACCACCGAGCCCGACCAACTGGCGATTCTGCACTATCTGTGCGGACCGCCCCACGGCGGCACCGCCTTTTACCGTCACCGCGCCACCGGCTTCGAATCCATAGGACCCGAGCGCGGCAAGGCCTATTTCGCCGCCTTGCGCCGGGAGATCGAAGCCGCCTCGGTTCCGGCCGGCTACATCGCGGGTTCCAACGCCCTGTTCGAGCAGACCGCCGTCGTCGAACCGGCCTTCAACCGGGTCATCGTCTATGCCAGCCGCCTGCTGCATGCCGGCGTCTTGCCAGACCATCCGGCCAGCCTGGACCCGCGAACGGGCCGGCTGACGGTCAACAGTTTCTTCCGTTTCGAAGCGGCCTGAACGCGTCGCCGGCTCGGCGGTAGCGTTGTGATCAGCCCGTCGCCAAACGTCCAGAGGACGTGCACGTCACGACTATTCCATTCAATCGCCGCCGGACCTGATCGCCTAGGCCTCCGTCTGGGTTCACCGCAGGCACCGGCTGAACCGACATCGAAGGATGGCGCATGACCATTTCCCGCAGCAAACCCGGGACCGACGCCGCCGGCGGACCGGGAGGCGCATCGCGCCGCTGCGTCGTCACCAGCGGCTTCATCCTGGCCCTGATGGCGGCCCTGCCGTCACGGGCGCCCGCAGTATCGTCCGCAGCCACGCCCAAGGCGTCGCCACAAGCTTCAGGAGACAAGACCATGAGCAGCGACTTCGGTGACCACCGGCGAGGACGACCAGATCGTGCCGATCGCCGACGCCGCCCTGATCGGCATCAAGCTGCTCAAGAAGGGCGCGCCGAAGACCTATCCGGGCCTGCCGCACGGCATGTGCACGACCCATCCGGAGGTTCGGGACTGAAGATTGAAAGGCGTCGGTCTCCGGCGGACGCCTTTTCCTCTCGGCGGTTGTCATCCAGGATCGGCGCGCGACGCGCTTGTCCGGGATGACAACGTTTTTGGAGGTCTGGTGATTAGAGCCGGATCGCCAGGATCACCGACGTCCACCCGTCGAGCGTCACGATCCGACCCTCGACCACCGCCTCGCCAAACGCCACGCCCTCCACCGTCAGGTGGTCGGGAAGCGTGTAAGCCACCGCCTCCCGCCCGAAGTTGAGCATCACCACCAAGCCTTCGCCGCGCCGATAGGCGAAGACCTGCGCGTGGTCGGGATCCAGATCCTCATAGTCCCCCTCCCGCAGATCGACGGACCCCCGCCGGAACGCGATCAGGTCGCGGCAGTGGCTTAGCACTGCGTCTGCCCGCCCGGCCTGGTCTCGCGCATTGATCGCCGCCGCGTTGGGATTGACCGCCAGCCACGGCGTCCCGAGCGTGAAGCCGCCGTGTGGATCATCCGTCCACTGCATAGGCGTGCGGGCATTGTCGCGGCCCATGGACCGGGCATTGGCTAGATATTCCGCCTCCGACACCCGACCCTGCAGGTCGCGCCAGCGACCGGACACCTCCAGGTCGTCGAAGTCGTCCAGGGTCTGGAACGGATAGTTGGTCATGCCCAGCTCGTCGCCCTGATAGAGGAACGGCGTGCCGCGCTGGGTGAGGATCAGGGTGTTCAGAACCTTGGCCGAACGCTCGACCCACTCGGGATCATCGTCGCCGAAGTGCGAAACCGC
>JACMOF010000349.1 GCA_014378155.1 Caulobacter sp.
GAGCCTGTCCTACAAGGGCATGATGTTCAGCGACGTGCCCAACTTCGCCTCGACCTTCGGCTACACCAACGCCAGCTGGACCCTGAAGGCCGACCTGACGGCCGAATATGTCTGCCGGCTGATCAACCACATGGACCGCACCGGAACGGTGCAGTGCACGCCGCGCGTCACCGACCCCGACATGCCGGTCGAGCCCTGGCTGGACTTCAGCTCCGGCTACGTCCAGCGCGGCATCGGCAAGTTCCCCAACCAAGGCTCGCAAAAGCCGTGGAAGGCCTATCAGAACTACGCGCTCGACCTGGTGACCCTGCGACTGGGCAAGGTGGACGACGGGACGATGGTGTTCAGCAAGGCCAGAGCGAAGGCGAAGGTTGCGGAGGCGGCATAACCCCCTCCGGCCCTCCGAGCGACCTCGTGGGATTGATCTCGACGAGGATCAATGAGCGGCCGGCCGATGTCCTCTTAGACCAGCACGAAGTCGGACATCGACAGGCCCGGATGGCCTTGCAGACCAGCGAAGCGCACGGCGTCCGTGGCGGCGCCGCCATTGGCGTCGAAGGCGATGGCCCCGTTGGCGTAGTAGTGCAGGGTCGCCACGCCGGCAGCGGTGGCGGTGTCGCCATCGACCAGCAACACACCAGCCAGGCTGGACAGGCCAAAGCCCGCCGCGTCCAGGCCGATATGGTCCTCGCCGGGCTTGAAGTCGGTGATCCAGTCCAGGCCGGACTTCAGGTTGTCGAAGGCGAAGACGTCGGCCCCGGCCCCGCCGGTCAGGAAGTCGTTGCCACCCGCCCCGTCCAGGGTGTCGTTCCCCGCGCCGCCGGTGATCACGTTGGCCAAGGCGTTGCCCACGCCGTGGAAGGCGCCGGCGCCCATGTGGGTCAGCACCTCGACATTGTCGGTCAGGGTATAGAACGCCAAGTCGGTCTTGACCGCGTCATAGCCATCATTGGCCAGCTCGACCACCTGGGTCGCGGCGTTGTGGACCACATAGACGTCGTTGCCCCCGTGGCCCTGCATCGCCGCCGCGCCGCCACCGTCGTCCAGGGTATTGATGTTGCCATTGCCCCACAATTCGATACCGGAGCCATTGCCCGTCAGATTTATAGCGCCCGATCCATCAGCAATGACGATCTCGATCTCCGAGCCGGCCGTCGCGACGAAGGTGGCGGTGGTGTAGACGGTGTCATAGCCGCCGCCCGCGTCCTCCTGGACGACATCGGCTTTGGCGTCCACGAAGTAGATATCCCCCCCGTCGCCACCGATCATCGTATCGGCGCCCGCGCCGCCATTCAGCAGGTCTTCGCCACCGCCACCCATCAGCGTGTCGCTTCCGCCCCCGCCGCTGAGCGAGTCATTGCCCTCGCCGCCATCCAGGAAATTGGCGCTCGCCGAGCCGATCAGGGTGTCGTCATAGGCCGTGCCGATCGCGCCCTCGATGCTGATCAGGACGTCGCCGCCGCTCGCGTGGCCCGCGCCCAGATCAACATACACGCCCTGAAACAACGGATACGCGGCGCCGGTGAACACCCCTTCAGTGATCCATTCAGGCTCTTCGCCGTATCCGCCCCAGTAGGAAGAGGTGACCAGGGTGCCCATGTAGATGAAGGGATCCTCTCCCGCGTAGCTGACGATGTCGAAGCCCGCGCCGCCGTCGAATTGGTCCTTGAAGCCGTGGCTGCGCGGGGTGCCGTTGAAGCCATCGCCCCTGTCCGTCGTGTAGCTTTGGAAAACGTCGTTTCCAGCGCCGCCCTTGAGCGTCTCGCCTGGGTCGATCACGAAGTCATTGGTGAATTCGGTTTCCATGCTACCCCCGAGATCGAGCGCCAGGCCCCAGGATGGACCGACGACAGCCACTCACTCGACCTCTAGTGGATCGTCTTAGCGCGGCAAGCCAAGCTCGACAATGACCAGTCGCCTGTTGGGAGAGCGCAGGTTGGCGAAAGGTCGATCACACTAGTCCGCCTCGTCGAATCCCTCGTCCGCCGCCGCCTGCGCGACCACCGCCCCGCCCTTGCGCTCCACGAAGCGCGGCGCCGTGTGGGTCTTCGAGAACGCGCAGACCTTGGTGTCCACCAGCCCCTGACCGCGCGCGGCGGCCAGGATCTCGGTGTCCTTCAGCGGCGCGCCACGTCCCTTTTCGGCGACGATCCAGATCGCGCCCTTGGCCGCCAGGCCGCCGATCAGGTCTTCGAGCTGGTCGAAGTCGGCCAGGTCTTCGACGGCCAGGAACAGCAGGTCGATGTCCTCGTCGGCCTCGACCGGCTCGACCCGGCCCGACAGCTCTTCCAGGAACTCGGCGTCCTCGACGCCCAGAATCACCACCGTCTGCCCCGGCTTGACGCCCAGCTTGTCCAGGCGGCTCGGCGGGTTGTGGATGGCGTAGAGCCACTTGTCGGCCTCGCCCGGCTGCAGCGTGAACCGCGTGCCGTCGGTCAGCACAAGGTCGGCGCCCTCGACCCGCAGGTCGCGCAGGGCGTGGCCCTGGAAGATACCGCGCACCGCGCCGCGGAAGATCAGCTTGGGCGGCTCCCACAGCAGCTTGCCGTCGCTCTCGCCGTCCGCCAGCTGGCCCCAGACGCCCTTGGCTTCCTTGCCCATGTCAGGAGCCCTTGAAGCTGGGTTGGCGCTTTTCGAGAAGGGCGTCGACGCCTTCCATGTGGTCGTCGGTGTGGTGGGCGATGGCCTGGGCCATGGCGCTCATCTCCATCAGGGTGTCGTAGCTGGCGCTGGCGCCCTGCCGCAGCAGGGTCTTGGCCATGCGCAGGGCGTGGGGCGGCTGCAGGGCGATGCGCTCGGCCAGGGCCATGGCCTCGTCCATCAGGGTCTCAGCCGGCACCGCCTTGCTGATCAGGCCCCAGGCCTCGGCCTTTGCGGCGTCGATCACGTCGCCGGTGAACAGCAGCTCGGCGGCGCGGCTCATGCCGATCGTGCGCGGCATCAGCCAGGCCCCGCCGTCGCCGGGGATGAGGCCCAGCTTCAGGAAGGTCACCCCGAACTTGGCGGTGTCGGCGGCGATGCGGATGTCGGTCATGCAGGCCACGTCGCAGCCCAGGCCGATGGCCGCCCCGTTGACGGCGGCGATGGCCGGGACCTCCAGGCCATAGATGGCCCGCACGATGCGGTGGATGTTCTTGCGATAGCCGTCGCGCACCGCCACGCCATTGCCGCCGAACGCGCCTTCGCGGGCCTTCATCGCCTTGACGTCGCCGCCGGCCGAGAACGCCCGGCCCGCGCCGGTAAGGATCACGCAGCGAATTTGTTGGTCGTCATTGATCGCCTCGCAGGCCGCCGCCACCTGATCGCCATCGCCCGGCGCGCCCAGCGCGTTCATCGCCTCGGGGCGGTTGAGCGTGAGGATCGCGACGTGGCCGCGTTTCTCGGTAAGGATCAGGGACATGATGGCGCGCGCTCCTGCGTATTTTTGCGCTTTGCATAGCGCAATTTCCCTTGGACGACGCAAGACTCCGCAAGCAAACATGACCGAAACACTGCGTTCGCTGAACA
Organism: Caulobacter sp.; assembly: GCA_014378155.1. Classification (GTDB taxonomy): domain Bacteria; phylum Pseudomonadota; class Alphaproteobacteria; order Caulobacterales; family Caulobacteraceae; genus Caulobacter. The sequence goes on from JACMOF010000349.1 coordinate 3,508, forward strand.
CTGAGGTAAACACTTGTGATCACAAAAGACCAGACAAGTGTTCGCCGTTCATGACATCGTTGTCACCAGTCAAGAGCTCCCAAGGTAGCGCTTGCGAACAAGTCGCAGGCGCGCCGCTGCGACATTTTAGACAAGCTGAACCGTAAAAATCGTTAGCGCAGAAGAGAATCATAGGCTTCTACTGGGGATAGGGACGATTTAGAGAAGTGGTGGCGTCCAGTGAACATGTCCCATCGGCATGCTTTGATCATCGAGGACGAGATCCTCATCGCAATGGAAGTGGAGGCTTTGCTCACCGAGCAGGGGTTCGATAGTTTCGACATCGCCGAAAGTCCCCAGGAAGCGCTCGATTGCGCCTTGAGGCGGCACCCTGATCTCATCACGGCGGACTACCGCATCATCGGTGGCACCGGCGTCGAAGCAGTGACGGCGATCCTGGCGCGTCTAGGGCCAATCCCGGTGGTGTACGTCACCGGGAACGCCGACCAACTGGGGGCGCGAACCCGCACCGTGGTCGACAAGCCGATCTCGCCCCATCGCCTGGCCGAGGCTTGCGCCGTCGCCCAAGCCGCGGCGGCCTAGGCTTTTCGCGGCGGCCAGACCGTCTATGCTGGCGGCCTCGCAGGAGGCCGCCCGTGGACGTCATCGACAGCTTGGAAGCGCTCGAGGCGCTCTACAGACTCGCACCGGTCGCGGCCTCGACTGTCAAGGTGGCCGACCGCATCACGCCGCATTACCGCGCCCTGATCGAGGCATCGCCTTTCCTGGCCCTCGCCACGGTCGGCCCCGAGGGACTGGACTGCAGTCCGCGCGGCGACCAGCCCGGTTTCGTGCGCATCGCCGATGAGCGGACCCTGATCCTGCCGGACCGGCGGGGAAACAACCGCATCGACAGCCTGCGCAACGTGGTCCGCGATCCGCGCGTGGCGCTGATGTTCCTGATCCCCGGCTCGGGCACGACCTTCCGGGTCAATGGCCGGGCGGTGGTGTCGGCCGATCCAGCCCTGCTGGCCAGTTTCGCCGTCGATGGCAAGGCGCCGCGCACCTGTCTGGTGATCACGGTCGTCGAGGCCTATTTCCAGTGCGCCCGGGCCGTCGTCCGCTCGGGACTGTGGAAGGCGGAGGCCCAGCTCGATCCCCGGCGCCTGCCCTCGCCCGGCGCCATGCTGGCGGCAATGAGCCACGACACCGTCGGCGGGCCCGAGTACGACAAGGCCTGGCCCGAGCGCGCGGCGGCGAGCCTGTGGTGAAACGAAAACGGCCCCGCCGTGAGGCGGGGCCGTTCGAAACACAATCAGGTCGAGATCATGATGATCTCAATCGTCGCGGTGAACCCGTTCCCGACGTTCGTGGCGTTCCTGGGCTTCCAGGCTGAGCATCGCGGTGGGCCGCGCGTCCAGTCTCGCCAAACCGATCGGTTCGCCGGTCTCTTCGCAGTAGCCGTAGGAACCGTCCTCGACCCGACGCAACGCCTGGTCGATCTTGGAAATAAGCTTCCGTTGACGGTCACGGGTCCGAAGTTCAAGCGCCCGATCAGTTTCCGACGACGCGCGATCGGCGAGGTCGGCATGGTTTTCAGTTTCAGCCTGTAGATGAGTGACCGTCTCGCGAGATTCGCGGAGGATCTCCTCTTTCCATGCGATGAGCTTCTGCTTGAAATATTCAAGTTGACGCTCGTTCATGAAAGGCTCGTCGTCCGTAGGACGATACGAGCCTGACGCCTTAAGAACAGTGGCCGTTTGCATTAACGCCTCACGCCCCGATGAACTCCGCCCAAGTCAGGCGGGGTGCTTATACCAAAACGATAGCCGGGTTCAATGAACCTCGCATGAGCGGCGTGTTCAGCGCCGTGCGGGAAATCCCGGATCTCGTGGACATTCAATGAACCATGTTCTTTAAGATACGGTTTCATCAACGATCTCAACCCAGCCGGGCCTGCTCAAGCTTGGCCGCTTCGACCGCGGCCCGGGTCTCGATTTCGTTGAGAATTGTTTCCAGCCCCGGATCGTCGGTCGATTCGCGGTGCTCTCGGACCGCGCTTTTCAGCCTGGACAGGGTTTGGGTCGAAACCTCGCCGTCGAGAACCGAGATCTTCAGCGCGTCCAGAATGTCCAGCAGGCCGCCCGCGCGCTTCACCGCTCGCCGCTTGCGCTCCAGGGGATCCAGATTGGCCTGCAGGGCCAGCAGGGCGTCCAGCGAGCCGACGCCCGTCACGCCGCCAGTCTGGGCTACGCCCGAAGCCGCGCTCGCGCCGCCCACCGTAGGCAGGGAGAATCCCGATCCGCCGCCGCCAGTCGGCTTGGCCCGCGATGCGCCAACCGCGCCCGCGCCTCCCGTGCTGGAAACCTTCATGACCGACGCTGCTCCGTTCGCGGAAACTACCGAAACGCGGGAGTCACCCCCTCCCGTTAACCACATCTTGGCGGCGCTCGCTTGCGGTATGGTTAATGCCGGGCAGAAACTGCCGGATCGGATTGTCGCAGGCAGAAAAACCCTGGATTTCAACTGATTTCATTGAACTTTTTCATGGCCCGCTTCTGGCATGGGACGACCCGGGGATACGACCCCGCCGCAGGATCGCCATGTCTCGTTCATTCTTCGCTTCCGTTCTGGGCCTTGCTCTCGCCGCCGTCGCCATGGCCTCCAGCCCCGCTGACGCCAAGTCGCGGATCAAGGACATCGTCTCGTTCGAAGGCGTGCGCGACAACCAGTTGATCGGCTACGGCATCGTCGTCGGCCTGAACGGTTCTGGCGACAGCCTGCGCAACGCGCCGATGACCAAGCAGAGCCTCGAGGCGATGCTGGAACGACAGGGCGTCAATGTCCGCGACGGCAACCTCAACACCAAGAATACCGCCGCCGTCATGGTCACCGCCAACCTGCCGCCGTTCTCGGCGTCCGGCGCGCGGATGGACGTCACGGTCTCGACCCTGGGCGACGCCAAGAGCCTGCTGGGCGGCACCCTGCTGGTCACCTCGCTGCAGGGCGCGGACGGCCAGACCTATGCGGTGGCCCAGGGCTCGGTGCAGACCGGCTCGGTCTCGGCCGGCGGGGCCTCGGGCTCTTCCGTCACAAAGGGCGTGCCGACCGCAGGTCGGATCGCCGCCGGCGGCATTATCGAAAAGGAAACCGGCTTCCAGATGGTCGAGATGGGTGAGATGCGCATGACCCTGCGCAACCCCGACTTCACCACCTCGCGCCGGATCTCCGACGCCATCAACACCAAGTTTCCCCGCTCGGCCCAGGCCCAGAACCCGACCATCGTCGCGGTGCGCCCGCCGGCCGGCATGGACATGATCAGCTTCGTCACCGCCATCGAGAACCTGGAGGTCGAGCCCGACAGCCCAGCCAAGGTGATCATCGACGAGGTGGCCGGCGTCATCGTGATGGGGGACGACGTTCGCATCAGCCAGGTGGCGATCGCCCAGGGCAACCTGACCATCTCTGTCCAGGAAAACCCGGCCGTCAGCCAACCGGCCCCGTTCAGCCAGGGCCAGACCCAGGTCGTCCCGCAGTCCGCCGTCAGCGTCAACGAGGAGACCGGCAAGAGGCTGCTGACCCTGGGCGGCGGCGCCTCGCTGAAGAGCCTGGTCGGCGGCCTCAACGCCTTGGGCGTCACGCCCCGCGACATGATCTCGGTCCTGCAGGCCATCAAGGCTGCAGGCGCCCTGCAAGCCGACATCGAGGTGATGTGATGAGCGCCCTGTCTACGACAAATATGGCCCTCGCGGCGACGCCGATCGACACAGTCGGCCCCACCGCCACCTCCACCGCCGAACTTCTGCGGCGCGGCAAGATCAAGGAAACAGCTCAGAAGTTCGAGGCTTCGTTCCTGTCGATCATGCTGCAGTCGATGACCGCTGGCATGAAAACCCCCGAGATCGGAGGCGGCGGGGCCGGCGAGGACATGTTCAAGTCGCTGCTGACCGAGGAGATGGCCAAGCAGGTCACCAAGGCCGGCGGCATCGGTCTGGCCGCCACGGTCCAGAAGGAAATGCTGAAGATGCAAGGCTTGAAGGAATAGTCATGGCCCTCACCGCCACCGGACCCGACGACCGCGTCGAACAGCTGATCATCCTGACCGAGCGCCTCACCGACCTGATCGCCCGCCAGGCCACCGCCTTCGAGGCCCGCCGGCCGCACGAGGCGGCGCAATATGTCGATGAGGTCGCCAAGCTGGCCAATCTGTATCGCCACGAGTCGACCCGGGTCCGCGCCAGCGTCGCCCTGGTGGCCGGCGCCGAACCGTCCCGCCGCCTGCGGCTGGTCCGCGCCACCGAGGCCTTCGACGCCGTGCTGGCCCGCCAAGGCCGCGCCGTCACCGCCGCCAAGACCGTCACTGAAGGCCTGGTCCGCGCCATCGCCCAGGAAGTCGCCGAGCAACGCCCCACCGCGTCGGGCTATGGGCCAGGCTCGCAAGGCGCGGCCTATCGTCAGAACGGCACGGCGATCACGCTGAACCAGCGGGCCTAGAGCAAGTCGCGCGACATAGGAATCGCACGGCTTGCTCTAGACTTTTGTTTTCGCATCGCTTTTGCGGAAAACCGGTGACCACTTTTCCGCGCGATGCTCTAGCAGACACCGCAAGCATCGGGTGTCGGCGCGCAGCGCCAGCCGCCACACAGGCTCCAGCACAGGAGCTTGCCGTGGCCTTCACCGTTTCCAGCCTGCCGATAGAACCTTTCCAGCCGCTGTTCGCGCTCGACGACGACGCGCTGGCGGCGCGCGGCATGCTGCGGGTCGTCGCCGACACCGCCTTCGCCTTTCCCTGCCGCGTGACGCTGGACGACGCCGAGCCCGGCGAGCGGCTGATCCTGCTGAACTATGAGCATCAGCCCGCCGAGAGCCCCTTCCGCTCGGCCCACGCCATCTATGTGCGCGAAGCGGCCGGCGCGGCGGCCAACGCGACCAACGCCCTGCCGCCCGCCCTGGCCCGGCGCCTGCTGTCGCTTCGCGCCTTCGACGCGGCCGGCATGATGCGCGACGCCGACCTGGTCGAGGGCGCGCAGGCCGGCCCCGTCATCGAGCGGCTGCTGGCCGACCCGCAGGTCGCCTATCTGCACGCCCACTACGCCCGGCCCGGCTGCTACGCCGCGCGGATTGATCGCGCGGACGCCTGACCGCGTCTGCGACACTTGGAAGCAGGGTTCGATGACGGCGTTATCTCAATGGCGACTTAACCGCGAACAGCTAAGCTATTCGTAGATCGAGCAGGCGGGGGGACGCACGGTTTTATGAAGCGCGCGGTTGTCAAGTGGGAACCCATCCCGACGAAAGAGATCGTCGGGCCCTACATCCCGATCCTCCGCGGATACCTGCTCGCCGCCGCCGCCTACTACGCCGTGATCAGCATCTCTCACCCCTTTTACGAGAGGGGCTGGGGCCTGCTGCTGCTGGAAGGTCTGGCGATGCTGGCCGCCCTGACCGCTCTGGGCCTGTGGTGGCGCCTAAAGTTCCGTCCGCCAGGACTGGTGGGGCTCGAGACGGCCGCCCTGACGATGAACGCGCTGCTGATGGCCAATGTCGTGGCCTATCAGGTGCTGCATTTCGAACCGGCCAAGCTGGTCTATTTCGTGCTGATGGCCCTGGTGTTCGCGACCTCGGCCCCCACCCGCCGCGTGGCCCTGGTCAGTGTTGGCGTGTCGCTCGTCGGCCTGTTGCTGATGGCCCGCAACGCGCCGGGCGACCTGGTCGCCCAGTACGGCTTCCTGGGCGTGGCGGGAGCCTTCGCCGCCCTGGGCATGTCGACCCTGATGCGGGGGGCGGTGCTGCGCGAGCTGCGCGCTCGCCTGGCGTCTGACACCCTGAACCGCAAGCTGGAGGCCGAGCTGGGCGAGAACCGCCGCTTGCGTGACGAGGCCCAGGCGCTGGCCCTGACCGCCCAGACCGCCAACCGGGTCAAGACCGAGTTCCTCGAGACCATGAGCCACGAGATTCGCACGCCCCTGAACGGCGTGCTGGGCATGGCCCAGGCCATGGAGCGGGCCGAGCTTTCCGAAGATCAGCGTGGCCGGTTGGCGGTCGTGCAAGACTCCGGTCGGGCGCTACTGGGGGTGATCAACGCCATTCTCGACATCTCGCGGATCGAGGCCGGCAAGATGGAGATCCTGCGCGCGCCCTTCAGTCTGGACGCCCTGACCGAGACCTTAAGTCGGCTCTATGCGGGCCTGGCCCACGACAAGGGCCTGGTCTTCGCGCTGGAAGTCGAACCCCAGGCGCGTGGCTGGCGCGACGGCGACGAGGCGCGGCTACGCCAGGTGCTCAGCAATCTGATCTCCAACGCCATCAAGTTCACCCAAGCCGGCGCGGTCACCGTGCGCATCGGCGGCGACGCCGTGGGCCTGACCTGCGAGGTGATCGACACCGGGGTGGGCATTCCCGAAGACCGCCATGCCCAGGTCTTCGAGAAGTTTGTGCAGCTCGACAGCTCGACCACCCGGCGCACCGGGGGCAGCGGGTTGGGCCTGGCCATCTGCCGCGAGTTGGTGACCTTGATGGGCGGCCGGATCGATTTCGACAGCCCGCAGGGCGGCGGCGCGCGCTTCGCGTTCGACGTGCCTTGCCCCACTGTGGACGGCCTGATCGAGCCCGTACCGGCGGCTCCGGTCGAGAGGCCGACCGCGAATGGCGGCCTGCGGATGCTGGTGGTCGATGACAACCAGACCAACCGCACCGTGCTGCAAGCCATGCTGGCCCATATGGGCGTGGCCTGCGGCGCGGCGCGTGACGGTCAGGAAGCCGTCGCCATGTGGCGCGCCGAGCCCTGGGACGCCATCCTGATGGACATCCACATGCCGGGCATGGACGGGTTGGAAGCGGGCCGCGCGATCCGGGCGCTGGAGGCGGCCGGCGATCGGCCGCGCACGCCGATCCTGGCCGTCACCGCCAGCGTGCTGACGCACGAGACCGACCGCTATCTCGACGCCGGCATGGATGGCTTCGTGGCCAAGCCGATCGCCGCCGCGCGCCTGGTGGCGGCGCTGGAAACGGCGTTGGCGGGCGCGGTGTCGGCGGGCGTGTCACTGCCCTAGAGCATTTCCCGACCTGACTGCGTCAGGCCGTGAGCTCTAATCTGTTGTTTTGACGCATTTTTCTTCACGCGAACCGGAACCACTTCGCTCGAAAAATGCTCTAGACGCCTTTAAAGGCTAGAAGCTCTGGGCGCTCAGGGCGACGATGGTCTTGAAGGCCCAGACGGTGACGGCGATGCAGATCAGCAGCGTCCAGACATCGGCCATGGCCGTGCGCGGCTTGGCGGCCTTGGCCGACTTGCCGCCTTTGCCGCCCTTGCCCTTGGCGGTCGCGGGCCCCGGAGCCTTGGCCACCGCCGTTTTCGCCGCCGCCTTGGCCAAGCTGGTCGCCCTCTAAGTCCGTGCCCGACGCGCGATCTACCGCCGTTAGACACCGCAGGTGCTGAAGGTCGCGCTTCCAAAGGCGGTTAAGTGAGGGTGAAGGGTGTCACCTTCCCCGGCGACCGGTTACGCGCGTCGCATTGTCGTCGCTGTCAGGTTGGGAAACTGCCAGTGGTGAGTTAGCCCCAAAGTGCTGCTGACATCTCCTGTCAGCAGCTCGCCCCCGCACAATCTTTGTTCGCATCCTGTTCTTGTGTTAATTGCGAGCGTAGCCCCTACATATAGCCGTCGCGTCGCGTCCTCCCCGCGACCCCAAACCTCGCCTCACGCGTTCCGGAAAACATGGCTGAACAACTGAACTTCATCCGCGTGCGCGGCGCGCGCGAGCACAATCTCAAGAACGTCAGCGTCGATATCCCGCGAGGCGAGCTCGTGGTGCTGACCGGCCTGTCAGGCTCGGGCAAGAGCTCGCTGGCGTTCGACACCATCTACGCCGAGGGCCAGCGGCGCTATGTCGAGAGCCTGTCGGCCTATGCCCGCCAGTTCCTGGAATTGATGAGCAAGCCGGATGTCGACCTGATCGAGGGCCTGTCGCCGGCCATCTCGATCGAGCAGAAGACCACCTCGCGCAACCCGCGCTCGACGGTGGGCACCGTCACCGAGATCCACGACTACATGCGCCTGCTGTGGGCGCGGGTCGGCGTACCCTATTCGCCGGCGACCGGCCTGCCGATCGAGAGCCAGACCATCAGCCAGATGGTCGACAAGATCACCGCCCTGCCCGAGGGCACGCGGCTCTATCTGCTCGCCCCCGTCGTTCGCGACCGCAAGGGCGAGTACAAGAAGGAGGTCGCCGAGTGGCAAAAGGCTGGCTTCCAGCGGCTGAAGATCGACGGCGAATATTACCCGATCGAGGACGCGCCGGTTCTCGACAAGAAGTTCAAGCACCACATCGACGTGGTCGTGGACCGCATCGTCACCAAGCCCGGCATGGAGCAGCGCCTGGCCGACTCTATGGAACAGGCGCTCCGTCTCGCCGATGGCCTCGCGGTCGCCGAGTGGGCCAATATCGAGAACGGCGAGAAGGAGCCGCGCCGGCTGCTGTTTTCCGAGCGCTTCGCCTGTCCGGTCAGCGGTTTCACGATTGCCGAGATTGAGCCGCGACTGTTCTCGTTCAACAATCCGGCGGGCGCCTGCCCGGCCTGCGATGGCCTGGGCGCAAAGCTGGCCTTCGACACCGACCTGGTGATCCCCGACAAGGACAAGACCCTGCACAAGGGCGCCGTGGCGCCGTGGTCGCGCGGCCCCTCGCCGCTCTACACCCAGACCCTGCAGGCCCTGGCCCGTCACTACGGCTTCTCGATGGACGAGCCCTGGCACAAGCTGCCGCAGAAGGCGCGCGACGTGGTGTTGCAGGGTTCGGGCGGCGACAAGATCAAGTTCGTTTACGACGACAACGCCCGCAAGTACGAGGTGGCCAAGCCCTTCGAGGGCGTGTTGCCGAACCTGGAGCGCCGCTGGCGCGAAACCGACAGCGCTTGGGTCCGTGAAGAACTCGGCCGCTACCAGTCCGACACCCCCTGCGAGGTCTGCCACGGCAAGCGCCTGAAGCCCGAGGCCCTGGCGGTGAAGATCGTCGGCATGGACATCGCCGATGTCTCCATGCTGGCCATCCGTCCGGCCAAGGACTGGTTCGCCAGTCTCGACGGCCAGCTGTCCGACAAGAACATGGAGATCGCCCGGCGGATCCTGAAGGAGATCAATGATCGCCTGCGGTTCCTGGTCGATGTGGGCCTGGACTACCTCAACCTGTCGCGCGGCTCGGGCACGCTTTCGGGCGGCGAGAGCCAGCGCATCCGCCTGGCCAGCCAGATCGGCAGCGGCCTGACCGGCGTGCTCTACGTGCTGGACGAGCCGTCGATCGGCCTGCATCAGCGCGACAACACCCGGCTGCTGCAGTCGCTGCAGGGCCTGCGCGACCTGGGCAATTCGGTGCTGGTGGTCGAGCATGACGAGGAGGCCATCATGACGGCCGACTATGTCATCGACATGGGCCCGGCGGCGGGCGTGCATGGCGGCGAGATCGTCGCCGAGGGCAAGCCTGCTGACATCATGGCCAATCCCAACAGCATTACCGGCCAATATCTGACCGGCGTGCGCGAGATCGCCGTGCCGGAAGAGCGCAGGCCGATCAACAAGAAGAAGATGCTGACGGTCATCGGCGCCACCGGCAACAATCTGAAAGGCGTCACGGGCTCGATTCCCGTGGGAACCTTCACCTGCATCACCGGCGTCAGCGGCGGCGGCAAGTCGACCTTCACGATCGAAACCCTTTACAAGGCCGCGGCGCGCCGCCTGAACAACGCTTCGGACGCGCCGGCCTCGCACGAGCGGATCGAGGGCCTGGAAAACTTCGACAAGGTCATCGATATCGACCAGTCGCCGATCGGCCGCACGCCGCGCTCGAACCCGGCCACCTACACCGGCGCCTTTGGCCCGATCCGCGACTGGTTCGCCCAACTGCCGGAGAGCAAGGCGCGCGGCTACGGCCCCGGCCGTTTCAGCTTCAACGTCAAGGGGGGCCGCTGCGAGGCCTGCCAGGGCGACGGCCTGATCAAGATCGAGATGCACTTCCTGCCCGACGTTTACGTCACCTGCGACGTCTGCAAGGGCAAGCGCTACAACCGCGAAACCCTCGACATCCTGTTCAAGGGCAAGACCATCGCCGAGGTGCTCGACATGACCGTCGAGGAGGCCGCAGAGTTCTTCAAGGCCGTGCCGCCGATCCGCGACAAGATGGAGACGCTCAAGCGCGTGGGCCTCAGCTACGTCAAGGTCGGCCAGCCGGCCACCACCCTGTCGGGCGGCGAGGCCCAGCGGGTGAAGCTGTCGAAGGAGCTCAGCAAGCGCGCCACCGGCCGCACGCTCTACATCCTCGATGAGCCGACCACCGGCCTGCACTTCGAGGACACCAAGAAGCTGCTGGAAGTGCTGCATGAGTTGGTTGACCAGGGCAACACCGTGGTGGTCATCGAGCACAATCTCGACGTGGTGAAGACCGCCGACTGGCTGCTGGACTTCGGCCCCGAGGGCGGCGACGGCGGCGGCGAGATCGTCGCCGTGGGCTCACCCCAGGACGTCGCCAAGGTCGAGGCCTCGTGGACCGGGCGTTATTTGAAGGGCGTGCTGGCCCGCCACGAGGAGCGGCGGCTGGAGCGAGTGGCCGCACTGAAGAAGAGCAAGCGGGCCTGAGAATCCCCGCCCCTCAGCGAGCGGGGAGATCGCGTTCGGCGCCGAACCTCAGCTGAACACGTCGGCCTTGCTCTCCGCCCCGTCCCCGACCAAGGCCCGGTAGATCACGGCGCTCGGCGCATACATCAGGCCGTTCATCACCGCGCCCAAACCGGCGGCGAGAACGATATAGACCGTGCGGGCAGGCGTGAAATAGCCGGCCATCGATGTGGAGTATGGCTGGATGATCTCTTGCCATGCTTTGTTCCAATCGCCGCCGACCGACAGATAGGTCGCGCCGCCATAGACCGCGAAGAACAGGAGATAGAGCGGCGTCAGGATCAGGGCGACGAGGGCGTAGACGCCGAGCAGCTTCCAGAACCGCCCTTTGGTCAGTTTCCACGACCCAAACACCTGCAGACGTTGCTCCGAGAAGGTCATGGGTCCGGCCAGCGACAGTCGCGTCGCGAAACCGGCCAGAATGACGAGGAACAGCAGGTAGCCGATCACAATCACCACTCTGGGACCGCCCGCTGTTCCCGCCAAGAGCAAGCCCGCGATGGATCCCAGGATGAGCACCGGGATCATCGCGACCAGCGTACAGCCGACAAAGACCAGGCCCATGATGACCCACAGGCCCATCAGCCGTCCTTCGTCCGCGCCGATCCGCAGGCGCGCCCAGGCCGGTTGCTCGGGTCTCAGAATGGCGCGATAGACAGCCCCGCCCAGAACCGCGGCGAGCAGAAGTCCCAACAGCGCCATCGCCAACTGGCTGATCAAGGCCACGCCCGCCGCCGCCGGGGTTGGCGTGGCGAGACCGTTCCTCAAGCCGCCCAGGCCGAAGAGCGCCGTCGCGACGCCGAACACTAGGCTGGTGATTAAACTCACCCCCGCCCAGACCAGGATGGTCTTCGGCTCGCGGCGGATAAGGGCAAAGCCCTCGAAGGCCGTGGTCGTGATCTTGAAATCCATGAAATCCCCCGGAACCGGAGCGCATCCTGGCGTTGCGGAGCCAAGATGACAAGCATGGTCGAGCTTAGTCGAACACGGCGACCTGGGTAAGGCCCAGCGTCCCCAGAGGACGCCGTCGCAGCAGGTTGAAACCCGCCGCGACCGCGCCGCCGAATTCGAAGTCTCGCATGCCCGCCTACGCGAAGGTGTCGGACACGTTGCGACCACGGAGCTGGGCGTAGATCGCCTTGAAATACATGGATACCCCTAGCAACAGGCGCGCATCCTGGCGTCGCCAGGCGTGAATGACAAGCGCGGGAGGGGAGACCTCTTGGCGCCTCATGCCGGCTTCATTTCTCGGGCGGTTGGTTAAGGACTGGCCAGGAGGAGATTGGATCGGCCTGGCCGCCTATCAGTTGGCGATAGATTTCGGGAACCGGTGCGAACAGTACTAATATGCCAAGCACGGACATTGCACAGACCACCAACAGGCTGACCATTCCCGCAGGAGTTAGCAACAGGTTTAGCGAGCTCATATCCGGATTGAGGACCTGGGAAGCCCCTGAGAGGCCGCCGGCAATCAGACCCAGCATGCCGCCTAGCATCATGATGATCAGATTGACGATAACGAACAAGATGAACGCTAGCAGGTAGGTCCCGAACAGCGGCCAGAACCGTCCGCGCGTCATCGCCAATGCGCCCCTCAGGTCGATCTTGCCGGTCATGAAAGTCAGCACACCGATGAACGAGATCCGTACCGCCGTGTAGATCAGAAAGGCGAAGATGGCCGCCATGGCCACGAGCAGGGCCAGGGCCGTCGGGCCGTCTTGGTTGCCGGTCGCCAACCGGATCATGGCAACAGCTACGCCGCTGACCAGCACCACTCCGACATAGGCCGCCAGCATGACCAAGCCCCAAATCAGCAGCGCCAGGAACTGTCGCACTTCGTCGCGGCCAAAACGCAGGTGGGCAAACCCCCGGTCCGAAGGCCGCAACAGAACGCGATAGACCCCGGTAAATACGATGGCGAAGGCGGCGAGGGTCAGCAGCATGCTGAACAGGGAGGCCGGCGCCAAGGCTTGCATCTGCCCCTCCATCTTCGCCAGTTCTTCCGCCTTTGGCGGCCATTGCGTGAGGGGATGAAGGTCTGAACCGCCCGAGACAATAATCAAGATGTTGGATATCGCCGACACGACCAGCAGGATCACGCCCCAGACCGCGACGGTGCGCGGATGCTCGCGCACCAGCCGGAAACCCGCTAGGGCAGCGTCCGTCGTCGAGAAAGTCTCCATGGTCGAGTCCCTGTTCGTGCGGGCCAGCCCTAACAAGCTTCGCTCGCCCATAACAGCCTTCAATCGGCGCTCTACTGCTAAACGCCTGGGCTGGGGCGGCGTTCGAACTCCGCGATGGCACGAGATGCCGCTGGCGCGTCATCCACCGGCTTTTCAAGCCTCCATAAGACCTCTAACGTTTGTTTGAAAGTGGCCGAAAACAGGTCGCGACTGGAGGAAACGGCCGATGAAGCTCTATGGCGAAGCCAACCCGGCGCCCAACCCGCGCCGGGTGCGGATGTTCCTGGCCGAGAAAGGCGTGGACCTGCCAGAAATCCGCGTTGCGTTGCGGAAAGGCGAGCACAAAACGGCCGAGCACAAGGCCCGCAACTCGCTGGGCCAGGTGCCGGTGCTGGAGCTCGACGATGGCCAGACGATCAGCGAGAGCGTCGCCATCTGCCGCTATCTGGAGGCCCTGCACCCGACGCCGCCGATGTTTGGATCCTGCGCCCTGACCCAGGCCCAGGTCGATATGTGGGTGCGGCGGATCGAGTTCCAGATCATGTCACCGGTGGCGATGTACTGGCGTCACGCCCATCCGCTGACCGCGTCGCTGTTGGCGCAGAACAACGACTTCGGCGAGTCCAACAAGCCGATCGTCGGCAAATCCATGCTGTGGCTGGACCGCGAGCTGGCCGACGGCCGGCCGTGGATCGCCGGCGAGGCCTATGGCATGGCCGACATCGTCGCCCTGACCACGATCGACTTCGCCGGCTTCATCGGGTTGGAGGTTCCCGACGAGGCCTCGGCGCTGAAGGCCTGGCGGGACCGCGCGTCGGCCCGGCCCAGCGCGGCGGCCTAAGCCGCCACTACCGCCACCGGCTCGCTGGCGTGCAGGTCGTGATAGGCGCGAGCCGGGGCGGCGGTCAGGATCACCATCTGGACGGTGAAGAAGAACGGGGCCAGCAGCATGTTGGCCAGGCCGGTCAGGGCCAGCATCACCACGTTGGTGATCCCGCCCGACAGCCCCAGGATCAGGCCCGCGACGACGGTCTGGGCCACGCCGACCAAGATGGTGATGATCACCGCCAGGCCGTACATCCACAGCAGCTGCCAGAAGTGGCGATCCGTCAGGGCCCAGGTCCGCCGCAGGTCGAGCCGGCCTTCGGCGAAGGTGGTGATCGACAGCAGCGACAGGCGAATGCCGAACCAGATCGACAGCCCCGCCACGGCGATCGTCCCCAGCACCTCGACCCAGCGATTGGTTTCCACCGCGCCCAGGCTGATCAGACCGGAGCCAATCAGCACCAGCAGCGCGCTGGGAAGGGCGGTGACGACCAGGGTCACCGCCCAGCCGACCAGGGCGACGACGAACTGCCGCGCCTCTTGCTTGCCGATCCGCATATAGGCCAGGCCATGATCATCCGGCCGCACCACCGCCCGCATGATCGCCACGGTGATCACCGACTGCAGCGCAACGGCCAAGGCGATCAGGGGCAGCAGGGTGCCCTTGCGGCGGGCGACGATATCGACCCACTCACGCAGGTCGTTGGTCCGCTGCAGCAGGGCCAGGTCGGCGCGCACCGAGCCGCCGAACGCGAAGGCCACCACCAGGCCCAGCATGACCAGCATCGCGAAATAGCAGGCCGCCCAGGCCAGCACCACGAGCGGCTTGCGGCGCGTCATGCGGACCCCTTCGAGCGCGGCTTCGACGGGCGAGAAGGTGGTCATGGCGCGAGAGTTCCAAGGGTCGTGGCGGGGGCTGCCTGGTGTCGATAGACATCGACCAGCGCAAC
>JACMOF010000350.1 GCA_014378155.1 Caulobacter sp.
GCGACGCTGACGGGCCCCGACGGCGCGACCACCACCGTCACAGCCTCGCCCGAATGCCGTTGGCTCCACGTCTATTCGCCGCCGGGCGCCGACTTCATCTGCGTCGAGCCGGTCGCCAACCGTCCTGACCCGTTCGGGGGCGAGGACAGCGGAATCAGGATCCTGGCGCCGGGCGAGACGATGTCGGTGTGGGTGAAATTCGCCTCGGCATAAGCGTTCCTCGATCTCGCGGCTCGCGGTCTCGAACATCTAGGGACTTCGTCAATCCACCATGGCTTCCAGCGCCGCGCGGTCGCGTAGCAGCACCTTGCGGGCCGCCGGCAGGGCGATAAGCCCGTCGTGCTGAAACTGGGTCAGGGTTCGCGACACGGTCTCGATGGTGAGGCCCAGATAGTCGGCCATGTCCTGGCGAGTCATGGGCACATCGAGCAAGGCCTGGGCGCCCGTCCGTTCGGCGAGGTCCAGCAGCAGGGCGGCTACCCGTTCGCAAGCGGCGCGGCGGCCTAGCGTCAGCGCATGGTCCTGGCTGCGGCGCAGGCTGTCGGTGGTCAGTTCCAGGAGCCGGCGCGCGACGTCGCCGCGCTCGGCGGCCAGGGTGTCGAGAGCGGCGCGCGGCATGGCGCGCACCAGGGTTTCGGACAGGGTCTCGGCGCTGGCCCGATAGGTCGGGCCGCTCTCCAGTCCAAAGACGTCGCCAGGGAAGTGGAAGGCCTCGATCTGCCGGCGACCATCGCGCAGGATCCGACAGGTGCGCAAGGACCCCGAGATCAACTGAAAGACCCGGTCGGCGGACTGGTCCTGGTGGAAGATCGTCTCGTCGCGCCCGTGGCTCAGATGCAGGCCGTCGAGGACAAGGGCCGGCGGTGGGCGGGCAGGCGATAGGGTGGGCGCGTGGATCACGGACAGCATGGCGATCTCCCGATAGCGCCGTCACTGTCTCGCGTCGCGGTCGGGCGGTACAGTCGTGACCGACGCCTAAGGGCGAATACCTAGGACGGCTTACCCCTGCCGCGCCGACAGCGTCATCCGCACCAGCGCGGCCAGGTTGTCGGCGTGCATCTTGGCCATCAGCTTGGCGCGATAGATCTCGACCGTTCGAGGGCTGATCCCCAGGTCGCGGGCGATCACCTTGTTGGGCTGCCCCTCGACCACGCCATCCAGCACCTGGCGCTCGCGTTCGGACAGGGTCTCCAGCCTCTGCAGGACCAGGGTCCTGTCGTCGGAGGCCGCAGTGGAGGCCGGCGTCGGTCCCGCGGCCAGCGCCCGGGTCAGGGCGTCGAGGATCCGCGCCTCGCCGAATGGCTTTTCGATGAAATCGATCACCCCGGCCCGCATGGCCTCCACCGCCAGGGGGATGTCGCCATGGCCGGTGATCATCAGGACGGGCACGCGCGAGCCGCGACTGTTCAGTTCACGGACCAGCTCCAGGCCGGTCATGTCGGGCATGCGCATGTCGGTGATCACGCAGCCGGCGCCATCGAGCGGCAGGGCGTCGAGCAGCGCCAGGGCGGAGGCGTGGCTGACCACGGCGAAGTCGGCGGCCTCCAGCAGGAAGGCCAGGGCCTCGCGGGCGCTCTCGTCGTCATCGACCAGGTGGATCACGGCTTCACTCATTGATCGGGCTTTCATCGTCGTGTCGTGCGTGGTCGTGCTGGGGCGGCAGGGTGAAATGAAACACCGTCCCGCCCTTGGGATTGGCGTCGGCCCAGATGCGCCCGCCGTGCGCCTCGATGATCGAGCGCGAGATCGACAGGCCTACCCCCATGCCCTCGGCCTTGGTGGTCATGAATGGCTGGAACAGGCGCTCGCGGAAATCGTCATTGATGCCCGAACCGGTGTCGGTGACGCTCACTTGGACGGAGTCGCTGTCGAGGCGCTGGCTTGCGATGGTCAGCTCGCGGCGCGGCGAGTCGGCCATGGCGTCGACGGCGTTGCGGATCAGATTGACCAGCACCTGCTGGATCTGGACTCGATCGGCATAGACCGCGTCGGCGGCGGGATCGAGCTTCAGGCGGGTGGTGACCAAGTGCTCGCGGGCGCCGATCAGGGCCAGGGCGGCGGCGTCCTCGACCACCTTCGACAGGCGTTCGGGCGCGCGCTCGCTGGCTCCGCGCCGCACGAATTCGCGCATCCGGTGGATGACGTCGCCGGCCCGCAGGGCCTGGGCCGAGGCCTTGTCGACCGCGTCGCGCACCTTGGCCTGATCCTCGGGCCGGCCCCGGTCGAGCAGGCGGCGCGAACCGGTCAGCAGGTTGGCGATCGCCGACAGCGGCTGGTTCAGTTCGTGCGCGAGGGTCGAGGCCATTTCGCCCATGGCGGTCAGTCGCGAGACATGAACGAGCTCGGTCTGCAGGTCGCGCAGCCTCGTCTCGGTCTGCTGGCGATCCGTCAGGTCGCGGATGAAGCCGGTATAGAAGGGGCTGGAGCCTCGGGTCTCGCCGACCGCCAGCTCCATCGGAAAGGTCGAGCCGTCCTTGCGCTGGCCGACCACGACGCGGCCCGTGCCGATGATCTTGGGTTCACGGCTGCGAGCATAGTTGGCGAGGTAGCCGTCGTGACCCTCCCGGTGCGGTCCAGGCATCAGGCTGCTGACATTGCGTCCTATGGCCTCGGCCGCGCTCCAGCCGAACAGGCGCTCGGCGGCCGGGCTGAACGAGGTCATCAGGCCGGCGGGGTCGATGACGATCACGGCGTCGGGCGCGCTGTCGAGGATCGACTGCAGATGATGGGTCATGGCCGCAGCGCGTCGACGGGCGGCATGGAACCAGCCGCCGCCGATCGACATGCCGACCCCGATCATCACGAACACCAGGCTGGACAGGGCCGTGGCCTGGTCATGCAGGCCGCGCGCCTTCAAGGCCCACACCGCCGCCGCCGCCAGCACGGTGGCGAACAGCCCTGGCGCCAGACCGCCGACTGCGGCGCTGATCAGCACCGCAGGCACGAACAGCAGGAAGGCCGACGACGCATTGAACGCCGGCGGCAGGGCCAACTGCACCAGGCAACAGGCCGCCACCGTAGCCAGGGCCGCCAGATAGGCCCGAGGCCGCAGGTCGCTGTGCAGCGTGCCGGCCGTAACCGTGGTCATCACGTGATAGCGATCTCCGCTCCGCAAGGTCGGCTACCCTATAGCGCGGGGCGAAGCGATTGGCAGTTGCTGATCGCACAGGGCGCGCGGCGCGGCGCGGTGGCTCACCAGGATCAGGCCCTGGCCGGTGCGTTTGAGCCGAGCGTCGAGGCGCGCGACGACCAGGGCCTCGGTCGCCGGGTCCAAGCCTTCGGTAGGCTCGTCGAGCAGCAGCCAGGGCGCGTCGCGCAGCAGGGCGCGGGCCAGGCTGAGGCGCCGCCGCTCGCCGCCGGAGAGCCGTTCGCCGTTCTCGCCGATCCAGGTGTCCAGGGTCAGGGGCATGTCGCGAACGCGAGCCTCAAGCCCGGCGTCTGCCAGGGCGTTCCACATCGCGGCTTCGGCGTGAGCGCCGGCGAGAGCCAGGTTGGCGCGGACGGTGCCCTCGAACAGGACGGCGTCCTGCGGGGCGTAGGCGAAGGTGGAGCGCGTTTGGGCGCTTGGTTCTTGGCCTGCGCATAATGGTAACAACCGCTCATCCCGGCGAATGCCGGGATGAGCGGATTTGGAAAAAGAGCGCAATCCAAGGAGCCGCTCAAGGATGGTGGTCTTGCCGCAGCCGGACGGACCAGTCAGGACCAGCCGGGCGCCGGGTTCAACCAGCAGGTCCCCGAAAGTCAGGCTCGTCCGCTCCGCTATGGCGCGGGCGCCCGCCTCGCTCGGCTCATGTTTCAGCACAGTGTCCAGCCGCACCGCCGCCGCATCCGCTCCGGCATCCTGCTCGAAGGCCTTGGTCACGCCGGACAAGCCTTCCAGCGCCATCGCCGCCGCCAGGCCCGCCATCGCCGCCAACGGCTGGGCGGCGCTTTGGGCGAAAACCAAGGTCAGCGCCACGGCGAGGCCGAGGATCAGGCCTTGCAGCACGACCAGCCAGCCCTGGGCGGCGACCGCCTTGCGCCTCAGGGTGTCGAGGTCGACGCCCAGCGCCTCGATCTCCGCCGCCGCGCGATCCTGGACGCCGTAAACCCGCAGCTCCGGCGCGGCGGCGACATAGGCGGCCATGGCGTCCTTCAGCGCGCCGGTGGCTTGCTGGATCGCGGGTCCGGTGCGGACGCTCAGGCGGCGGGCCAGCCAACGGCTCGAGACCAGCGAGACCGCGACGCTCACCGCCGCGACCAGGGCCGAGGCCCAGCTTGCCCCGGCCGCCATCGCCACCCCGGACGCCACGGCCGCGCCGGCGCCCCAGGGCGCGGAGAGGCGGATGAAGCGGGTTTCCACGGCGTCGATGTCCTGCACCAGCCGCGCCGAGGCCTCGCCGCGCGACAGGGCCATCGCCTCGGCGGGCGGCGACGCGGCCAGGGCGGCGAACAGGGCCGGGCGGATGGCGGCCAGGGCCTTCAGCGCGGCGGCATGGCCGCTCAGGCGCTCCAGATAGCGAAAGGCGGTGCGCAGGATGGCCAGAAGGCGAATGCCGGCGCTGGGCAACAGCACGTTAAACGCCTGGGCCGCCGCGAGGCCTCCCAGGCCGGCGATCGCCGCGCCAGTCAGGAACCAGCCCGAGAGCCCCAGCAACAGCACCGTCGAGGCCCCGACGATCGTGGCCGAGGCGGCGGCCAGGCGCAGTCCGTCGGCGTGGCGCCGGCGCTGCTGGCGGACCAGCCGGGCGAGGGGACCGCTCACAGCCGCACGACGCGGCTAGCCAGCGCGGCCAGGGCTTCTGAGTGGGTGGCGATCAAGGTCGTGCGGCCCCGGGCGGCTTGGGCGATGATCGGCAGCAGGGACTGTTCCGACGCCGCGTCAAGATCAGCGGTCGGCTCGTCGAGCAGGAGGATGCCGGCGGGCTTGAGCATGGCGCGGGCCAGGCTCAGCCGGCGCCGTTCGCCCCCGGAGAGGCCGGCGCCGCGCTCGTCGAGCCGAGCGTCGAGGCCGCCTCGACCATCGAGCACCTGTGTCAGTCCGACCGCCCGCTCCGCGACTTCGAGCTCATCGCGGCGCGCGCCTGGATGGGCCAGGGCCAGGTTGTCCGCGAGGGTTCCTGGCAGGACCACCGGCGACTGCCCGGCCCAGGCCACGGCGGACGCGATCGAGCCCAGGTGCGACAGGCGCTGGTCGCCGATCAGCACCTCGCCGCTGCTGAGCGGGGCCAGGCCCAGCAGCAGGTTCAGCAGCGTGGTCTTGCCGCTGCCGCTGGGACCCAGCAGGGCGACGACCTCACCGGGGGCGATGGCGAGGTCGAAGCTGTCGAACACCGGGGTCTCACCGGCGGCGTAGGTCACGGTCACCGACTGAAAGCGGATCGCGGGCGGGGCGTCAAACACCATGACAGGCGGGCTTGGCGTCGGAGCTGGCAAGGCGGCCAGGGTCAGGGCGGCGGCTTCGGCGGCCTGGCGATCGTGATAGGCGGGGGCCAAGCGGCGCTGCGGGACGGAGACTTCGGGCGGGAGGGCCAGGGCGAAGAAGGCCCGCTTGAGGTCCAACTGTTCGGGCGCCGGGAAGGGCAGCAGCCGCAACAGGTTGAACCCGCAATAGACCGCGACCAGGGCCACCGAAAGGGCGGCGAAGAACTCCAAGGCCCCCGACGACAGAAAGGCCACCCTGAGCACGCGGATGGTCCGCGCCGCCAGGTCCTCGGCCGCGCGCGACAAGTCTCGCGTCACCGCGCCCTCGGCCTGGAAGGCCAGCACCACCGGCAGGGCGCGGACCCGGTCCAGGAACAGACTGGACAGC
>JACMOF010000351.1 GCA_014378155.1 Caulobacter sp.
CGTCCAGGGTTCGAGGCCGATCGCATGGCGATCATGGTTCGTGAAGGCGACAAGGTTCGCGAGATGAGCCCGACCTGGGATCGCTCGGCACAGTCGATCGCCTGGAGCGCGGACGGCAAAACGATCTACACGACCGCCGAGGACGTGGGTCAGACCAAGCTGTTCGCCGTCGACGTGAAGTCCGGCAGGGTCATGGCCCTGACGGGCGAGGGCCATGTCAGCGCCTTCGGCCTTGGTGGCGGCACGCTGGTTTACGCCCAGGACGATCTGAAGGGTCCAGCCCAGCTCTACGCGATCTCGACCACCAAGAAGGGCGAGGCGCCGATCAAGCTGACCAACAACAACGCCGAGGCCCTGGCCGGCGTGGCCATGGGCGAGACCGAGCAGTTCAGCTTCCCCGGCTGGAACGGCGAGACCGTGCACGGCTACGTCGTCAAGCCGGCCAATTTCGATCCGGCCAAGACATACCCCGTCGCCTTCCTGATCCACGGCGGGCCGCAGGGCAGCTTCGGCAACCTCTTCCACTATCGCTGGAACGCCCAGACCTATGCCGGGGCCGGCTACGCCGTCGTGATGATCGATTTCCACGGCTCGACCGGCTACGGCCAGGCCTTCACCGACGCCATCAGCCAGCATTGGGGCGACCGGCCGCTGGAGGACCTTCAGAAGGGCTGGGCCTTCGCCACCGGCAAGTACAGCTTTCTCGACAAGGACCGCGCCTGCGCCCTGGGCGGCTCGTACGGCGGCTTCATGGTCAACTGGATCGCGAGCCAGTGGAAAGAGCCGTGGAAATGCCTGGTCAATCACGACGGCATCTTCGACAGCCGCTTCATGGGTTATTCGACCGAGGAGCTGTGGTTCAGCGAGTGGGAAAACGGCGGCCCGCCCTATGCGGCCAACACCACCTATTCGAAGTTCAATCCCGCCGACCATGTCGATCAATGGAGCGTCCCCACGATGGTGGTCCAGGGCGGCCAAGACTTCCGCGTGCCCTTGGAAGAAGGCATCGGGACGTTCACCGCCCTGCAGCGCAAGGGCGTTCCGAGCAAGCTGCTCTACTTCCCCAACGAAAACCACTGGGTGCTGAAAGCCCAGAACTCGGTGCAATGGCACGCCGAGGTCCTGCAGTGGTTGGACAAATGGACCAAGACGACGCGCTAGAGCATTTTTCGAGCGAAGTGGTTCCGGTTCGCGTGAAGAAAAATGGGTCAAAACAAAAGATTAGAGCTCACGGCCTGACGCAGTCAGGTCGGGAAATGCTCTAGCCCGCGCCCGCGATCAGACCCGGCCCGTCGCCACCGCCCAGGTGAGACGGGCCTGGGTTTCCAGGACGCCCAACGTCCGGCCGCCGGTCTGGGCCTGCGCCAGCGCGGCCAGCGCGGCGGCCGGGAACGCCGCCACTGGCAGGGCCTTCAACTCACCGCGCGCCTTGGCCAGCGCTTCGCCGATCCGGCTGCGGACCTCGGACTGGGTCCAGTCCGAGGGCAGTCTGCCAGCGCCCACCTGCTTCAGCCGCCATAGCCCCGCCAAGCCGTAGGCCCGGGCAGCGCTCTTGACCGCGTGAAGGTCGGTCTTGGGATCCAGCCGCCAGGCGCTGAGCATCATCACCGCGCCGGCCGTGGCGTCCACATAGGCAAGGGTTTGGCCCTCGTCCTCGAAGGGCGCGGGTTCCAGATCGGTCAACCGGGCTTGCGCCATCTCCGCCAGGGCCGTCAACGGATAGCCAGCGGCGACCACGGCTTCGACCGTGGGATGTTTGCGAGGGGCCTGGCCGGCTGCGACCTCGTCCATGGCCTCGCGCCACCAGGTCAGCCGAATCTCGCCCATTAAGGCGTTGGTGACCCCGCC
>JACMOF010000352.1 GCA_014378155.1 Caulobacter sp.
CCACTATGTACCGCTGGTGGAGGCTCTTCGCGCAGCCAAGGCGCCGTTTACGGCCCTCGAGTTCGACGGTGGGCATAATCCGTCTGAAGCCTCGGCCGCCGCACAGAGCTTCATTGAACGGAGCTGCTTTGCCGATTGACCCAGCTAGTCGTCGGCTCAAGCGCGAGGACCCCGTTGCGATCAAATGTCCGCTTTGGGGTCGAAAGCGGGCCAAGGCTGGGGCGCCAAAACCCGACACCCATTCACAGTGCCTCGACCCTACGCCCTCAACCCCGCCAGATACCCATAGCTCACCCCCACCGACTCCAGCCGCGAGTGCGCGAACGGCGGTTCCTGCTCGACGAAGAAGTCGCGCACCCCGGCGGCGTAGGCGGCCGGCAGCAACCGCGTCCAGTCGATCATGCCGGAGCCCACCTCGGTCGGGTCCTGGACGAACACGAAGTTGGGCTTGGTCGTCGCCTTGATGTCCTTGACGTGCATGGCCGTGAACCGGCCCGGGTGGGCCTTCAGCAGAGCGAAGGGGTCCTGGCCCGCCGCGGCGACCCAGCCGGCGTCCATCTCGAACTCGACCAGGGTCGGATCGGTGCGGGCCAGCAGGATCTCGTAGCCGGTGCGTGCGCCGGGCTTGCCGTCCGCTAGGAGCCGGAACTCGGGATTGTGATTGTGATAGGCCAGCCTCAGCCCGGACTTGGCCAGCACCGCGCCCTTGGCGTTGAGGAAGTCGGCGTTGAAGTTCCAGTCGTCGGCGGTCATTTCGCCGCCGATCCGGCCCAGGACCTGGCCGAACGCCTCGCCCGCGCGGGGCTTAAGGTCGAAGCGCGCGGGCGTGTAGAAGATCGGCATGACGATCCGCTTGACCCCCAGGATGTGGGCCTCGTCGGCCAGCCGCGACAGGTCGCCGTCGAGGCTGGACTCGCCGCCCTGGGCCTGGACCTGGACGTGGGCGCTGGGCGTGCTCAGCCCCACGGCGTCCATCGCAGCGCGCAGCTGAGCCGGGGTGCGGCCCTGATAGCCCGCCAGTTCGATGGTCTTGAAGCCGATCGCGGCGACGGCGCGCAGCGTGCCCTCCAGATCGGCCTTGGCCTGGTCGGCAAGGGTGTAGAGCTGCAACCCAATCGGCAGGCCGGTGCGCGCGAAGAACGGCTGGGCGGCGGCCAGGCCGACGCCTGGGAAGGTCACTGCGCCCAGGCCAATGGCCCCGACAAGGCCGCGTCGCGTGAGGTCAAGCATTTCCGTTTCCTGCATCTTCCTCGGACTATGCATTGATCCCGCGCCGCGTCGATGGCCGTCGCGCGCCGCGCGCCTTGCCCCAAACACCGACGCAGGCTTAGCTGCGGCCTCTATACGAGGACCCCGCATGATCGCCACCACCCGCCGCGCCGCCCTGTTGTCGGCCTTCGCCACCGTCGGGGCCGGCGCCCTGGTCGCCACGCCGCGTTCGGCGCGGGCCGCCGAGACCGGCCAGGCCGCCGCCGCGATCGACCTCTACGCCCAGCAGGTGATGGCCGCGTTCCCAGACGAGCCGGGCCTGGGGATCTGCGTGGTCGAGGACGGCCAGATCACCCTGGCCAAGGGCTATGGCGTCAAGCGAATGGGCGGGACCGACAGGGTCACCGACTCCACCCTGTTTGGCGTGGCGTCCAACACCAAGGCCTTCACCGCCGCCGCCCTGGCCATGCTGGTCGAGGCCGGCAAGGTCGAGTGGGATGCGCCGGTCACGCGTTATCTGCCCAGTTTCGAGATGAGCGACCCGGTGGTCACCAAGCTGATGACGGTGCGCGACCTGCTGTGCCACCGCAGCGGCCTGACCCTGGGGGCCGGCGACCTGATGATCTGGCCCAACCCCACCCACAGCCGCGCCGACATCGTGGCCGGCATGAAGCACCTGCCGCTGGGCGAGGGTTTCCGCACCGGCTACGCCTATGACAACGTGCTCTATGTGGTGGCCGGCGAGGTGATCGCCGCTGTCACCGGCAAGCCCTGGGAAGACTTCATCCAGACGCGGATCCTGGATCCCCTGGGCATGAGCGACAGCGTGCCCCTGCCCTCAATGATCGGCGATCGATCGCGGGCCGAGCCGCATGCCCGGATGGGTCCGCCGGTGCGGGGCCTGGGACCGCAGACCGTGCTGCCGTTCGACGGCAGTTTCGGCGCCGCTGGAGCGGCGGGCGGTCTCAACACCTCCGCGCGCGACATCGGCAAGTGGCTGCAGGTCCAGCTGGGGCTGGGCGCGACGCCCGGCGGGCTAAAGCTGTGGACCGAGGCCTCGTCGCGCGAGATGTGGAAGCCCCACACCATCACCGCCTGGGCCGACGGCCCTACCGCCGACAACCCCGTGCGCCCGACGATGCAGGCCTATGGCCTGGGCTGGTTCATCCAGGACCATCGCGGCGAGCGGCTGCTGTCGCACACCGGCGGCCTGGCCGGCTTCATCTCCTATACGGGTCTGCTGCCGGGCCGGAAGTCGGGGATCATGGTGATGACCAACGCGGAGGAGGCCCCGCTCTTCCGGGCGTTGCGCTATGGCGGCCCCGATCGGCTGCAGGGCCGCGCCGACTTCGACTGGATCGGCTCGTCCAAGCGAGTCCAGGCCACCACCGACGCCAAGACCATCAAGGACGCCGCCGAGGCCGTCACCCCCAAGGGCGGCGGCGTCAAGCCAAGCCTGCCGCTGGCCGCCTATGTCGGGACCTACCGCGATCCCTGGTACGGCACGATCACGGTCAGCGTGGTGAAGAAGGGGCTCAAGATCGCCTTCGACAAGACCCCCGCTCTGCGCGGCGCGCTGGAGACCTTCGATGGGGATACGTTCCGCACGCGGTTCGAGGACCGCTCGCAAGAGGACGCGTTCATGGTGTTCGAGGTCAAGGCCGGGGTGGTTGTGGGGGCCACGATGCGGGCGGTCTCGCCGCTGGCGGACTTCTCGTATGACTATCAGGATCTGCGGCTGACAAAGGTTTAGCCTGCAATTTGAAACCCTCTCCCAGCGGGAGAGGCTTCACGACGTGCGGCCTCACACTTGCCGGCTGGAGGATTCTCGATCCCGAAAAAGGACACTGATGCCCCGCCCATATCGACGTCTGCGCGCTTTCGCCCAAGACACCAGGGCCGCTTCGGCCGTGGAAAACGCACTGTTGCTCAGCCTGACGGCGGTGATGGTCTACGCGTTCAAGGGGACCGGGGTCGTGAAGCTGGTCCAGCCCACGCGGCAAGCCTTTGACACCCTGATCCGCGCGCTGTCTTAACGCGGCCGCCAGCCTTCGGCGATGAACACGATCTGCTGGTCCATGGCGGCCGCTAGCTCGTTGGCCTGGGCCCCGTTGGCCGCAGCCAGGCGATAGTTCCAGGCATAGGCGGCCTTGAGCACATTGATGGTCAGGTCGGAGTCAAGATCGAGCCGTACGTCGCCGCGCGTCTTGCCGTCGTCCAGCACCTCGCGGAGCATGGAATTGAGCCGTACATTGCGGCCGTAGGGGGTGACGCCAGGGTCGTTGGAGGGGCTGTAGGACGCGGCGATGTGGGCCAGGAACAGCTTCACCCGGCGCGTCTCGAACGCGTAGTGGATGGCGAAGATCGAGGACAGACGGTCGGCGGTCGCACCGCGCAGGAACGGCACCACCCGGTCGAACTCGGCGTAGAGGTCGGCCAGTCGCGTCTCCATGACGTGGCTTAGCACCTCGGCCTTGGAGGCGAAGGTTGTGAAGACGCTGCCGACCGAAACGCCCGCCCGTTCGGCGATCGCGCGGATCGTCGTCTCGTCGTAGCCCGTGTCGTTGAACAGGTCTCGCGCGGCCTCGAGGACCTTCTCACGCGTCGCCTGTTTCTGCTCTTCCCGTACGCCCAAGCACCGTCCCCCCGGATAGCCTGCGTCACAAATGCATCTGGGGGCGGCCTCTCCGGCAAGGGGCGGCCGCCCCCGGTCGGTTCTTAAGCGCGCGCGCCCGCCAGAATGACCTTCAGTTGATCCGAAAGTCGCGACAGCAGTGCCTCAACCGTCCAAGCGTCGAAGATCGCCCGGCGATAGTTGGCGACATACACGTCCCAGATGATCTCGGCGAGCAGCTTAGTGTCGGCGGCGGCTTTAAGCTCGCCGCGTTCGACGCCGCGGATCAGCACGTCACTCAGCAAAGTGAAGATGTGCTTCAGGTGACCGCGGTTACGGCGCTCGGCGGTTTCCGACCGGGTCCAGGACACGGCGATGCTGGCCTGCAGCAGGGGCAGTTGCTCAACATGGAAGCCGTAGGCGACGGCGAACATGCCGATCACGCCTTCCTCGACGCTGACGGCATTGGCGCCAGCCTGCTTCATCTGGGCGTAGATGACCTCGTAGTCGGCGGTCAGGATCTCGTCGAACAACTCGCTCTTGTCGGCGAAGCTGGCGAAGACGGCGCCCGTCGACATGCCGGCGGCCTGGGCGATATCGCGGATGGTCGCCCCCTCATAGCCACGCTCGGTGAACAGGCGGCGGGCGGCCGACAGGACGCGCTCGCGCGTGTGCTGCTTGGCCAGCGCCCGGCGGGTCATCTTGATCGGGGTTTCGGTGTTGTACCCGGGATTCAAAGCGACAAAACTCATGCGACGGACTCCAGGCGAGCAAGCGCGGCTTCCGCGCGCTTCTCGAATTCAATGCAATATTCATCGACGACGTTCTGAAGAACCTCGGCGTATCGGAGCGCCAGGGCGCGGCCATCCTGAGCGGCGTCGCGCAGGTCGGTGATCAATTGGCGGACTTCCACCATGGCTTCATCGCGCTCGGACGCGGAAAAATCGGCGGCGGCGTCGGCGCTGCGGGCGCTCTGAGCCATCGGGTCTCTCCTGCCTCGCCGCTGGGAAATGGCGCTGACATGACCTGCGGTGAGGAATTGATCATGTTCAGCGAACGCGTACGGAAATTCGAAGTTGGCGCGTGTACCCTCAGCTTCAAGGGGTTGCAACTCGGAACTGAACTAAAATCGCCGAACAGCAGCGTTTGAGCTGTGTATGGTACCGGTAGATCTGCGTCACTGCGACAAATGCACTCAACGAACAGAGTCGACGAACGCAGTGTCGGATCGGTACGCCGGATCAAACGGCGGTCGGGGGACCCTCCCCTTCTCGGTGCGCTGCGAGACGCTCTGGCCAAGCCTGGAGCGAGCGCCTAGTTTGCCGCCATGGACAAACTGTTCGACCTTCTCGTCCCCGTCACCCTTGGCGCCGTGTTGATCACGCTCTGCTTCGGCATCTTCGCCCTGTTCAAGGGCGGCGACTTCGGACGTTCCCATTCCAACAAGCTGATGCGCCTGCGCGTGGCGCTGCAGTTCCTGGCGGTGGTGGTTTTGATGGCCGCCTTCTGGTGGCGCGGTCGCTAAACCAGACTCCCCTAATGGTCGAGTAAGCCAGAGGGTTGCGCCATTCGCGCTAGGACATCTTGCCCCAGGGCGCCTTGCCACTGGCGCGGCCAACACGGAACCTTCGACCCATGGTGACGCTCAACTGCATCTACACCCGCACCGGTGACAAGGGTCTGACCCGGCTTTCGACCGGACAGCCGGTCAGCAAGGCGTCGATACGGGTTGAGGCCTATGGCGGAGTCGACGAGACCAACGCCTGTATCGGCGTGGCGCGCCAGCACACGAAGGCAGACGCCGAACTCGACGCCCTGCTTGAGCGCATCCAGAACGACCTGTTCGACCTGGGCGCGGACCTGGCCACCCCCGAGCAGAACGAAAAGCCGGAATGGGAGCCGCTTAGGGTGGTCGACAGCCAGGTCGAGCGGCTGGAGCGCGAGATCGACATGATCAACGCCAGGCTCTCGCCCCTGACCTCGTTCGTGCTGCCGGCCGGCTCGCCCGCCTCGGCCGCCCTGCACGTGGCCCGCACTGTCTGCCGGCGAGCCGAACGCTCGGTCGTGGAGCTGATGAGCGTGGAGGGCGAAATCGTCAGCGAGCCGGCGCTCAAGTACCTGAACCGCCTTTCGGACCTGCTGTTCGTGGCCTCCCGCCGGGCCAATGACGACGGCGCGGCAGACGTGCTGTGGAAGCCGGGGGCGACGCGGTAGGGGGCGTTCGAGAAACCCTCTCCCAGAGGGAAAGGGTCTTATCTACTTCGCCGGCCGAGACACCGACGGACCTTCCATCTTCTGCGGGTCGGTATTGATCGGCGGAAGGTTCGACGGCCGCATGGTCAGGCGCTCGATCGGGTAGACCGTGCCGCACTTCATCCACTTCTCCGCCCAGGCGCCGCCGCGCTCGCCGCAGCGCTCCTTCGGCCAAACATAAAAATAGTGGTAGGCGAAGACGCTGGCGCACGAGACCAGGAAGATGCCGAAGAAGATCTTCTGCAGCTGGATGATGTTGCTCTTCATGAACGCCTCATAATCGCCCGCCGAGCCAGTGGCCAGAGGGTTCTACGCACACCCGCGCCAGCGCGGCGCCACGCCAATCCTCAGCTTCGGTGTGCAGCGCAGCAGACGCGGCCGCGCAAGTGGCCTACGATTGTTTGAACGCCTCGGCCGATAATGCATTACGCTTACGTCAGGGGAAACTTGCAAACCTGCCGCAACGCGCTAATTCCGTCGGCGCAGGCAGGAAAAACTAGCCAGGAGGCGGCGTAGACCGATGAAGGTTCTGGTCCCGGTCAAACGGGTTATCGATTATAATGTGAAGGTCCGGGTGAAGCCCGATCAGACCGGCGTCGACCTTGCGAACGTCAAGATGTCGATGAACCCCTTCTGTGAGATCGCGGTCGAGGAAGCCGTGCGTCTCAAGGAAAAGGGCGTCGCTACCGAGATCGTGGTGGTCAGCATTGGTCCGCAACAGGCGCAGGAAACCATTCGCACCGCCCTGGCCATGGGCGGCGATCGCGGCATCCTGATCGTCACCGACGCCGATCCCGAGCCGCTGGCCGTCGCCAAGCTGCTGGCCGCCGTGGCCGCCGAGGAACAGCCGAACCTGATCCTGATGGGCAAGCAGGCCATCGACGGCGACAACAACGCCGTCGGCCAGATGCTGTCGGCCCTGCTGGGCTGGCCGCAAGCCACCTATGCCTCGGCCGTCGAGGTTTCCGGTTCGACCGCCAAGGTCACCCGCGAGGTCGATGGCGGCCTGCAGGTGCTGGACGTCGATCTGCCGGCCGTGATCACCGCCGACCTGCGCCTCAACGAGCCGCGCTACGCCTCCTTGCCCAACATCATGAAGGCCAAGAAGAAAGAGATCGCCAGCAAGACCGTCGCCGACTACGGCGTCGATGTCGCGCCGCGTCTCAAGGTGGTCAAGGTCGCCGAGCCCGCCAAGCGTTCGGCGGGCGTCAAGCTCGAAACCGCCGCCGATCTCGTTTCCAAGCTGAAAACCGCGGGGGTGCTCTGATGGCCGTTCTCGTCGTCGCCGATAACGACAACGCGCACCTGCGCGATGGCACCCACAAGACGGTCACCGCCGCCCTGAAACTGTCGTCCGAGGTGGACGTGCTGGTTCTGGGGTCGGGCGCCGACGCCGTGGCCGCCCAAGCGGCCAAGATCACCGGGGTGCGCAAGGTGCTGCTGGCCCAGAGCGACGCTCTCGGCCACGGTCTGGCCGAGGCGCAGGCCGACGCCGTGCTGGCCCTGGCGGGTAACTACGACGCGATCCTCGTGCCCGCCACCTCGGGCGGCAAGAACTTCGCGCCGCGCGTCGCCGCAAAGCTGGATGTGGCCCCGATCAGCGAGATCGTCGAGGTCGTCTCGGCCGACACCTTCACCCGCCCGATCTATGCCGGCAACGCCCTCGAGACCGTCCAGACCTCGGACGCCAAGAAGGTGATCACCGTGCGCCCCACCGCCTTCGCGGCGGCGGAAGAAGGCGGCTCGGCCCCCGTGGAAACCGTCGGCGGCGCGGAAGCCGGCCAGGCCCGCTTCGTCAGCGAAGAGATGGTCAAGTCCGACCGTCCGGAACTGGCGGCCGCCAAGATCGTGGTCTCCGGCGGTCGCGCCATGGGGTCGGCAGAGGAGTTCTCCAAGGTCATCGAGCCGCTGGCCGACAAGCTGGGCGCCGCCGTCGGCGCCTCGCGTGCGGCAGTCGATGCGGGCTATGCGCCGAACGACTACCAGGTCGGCCAGACCGGCAAGGTCGTCGCCCCGGCGCTGTACATCGCCATCGGCATCTCGGGCGCCATCCAGCACCTGGCTGGCATGAAGGACAGCAAGATCATCGTCGCCATCAACAAGGACAGCGACGCCCCGATCTTCCAGGTCGCCGACTACGGCCTGGTGGGCGACTACAAGACCGTCGTACCCGAACTGATGGCCGCCCTGACGGCGGCTGGTAAGTAAGGCTTTCGCGGATAGCGGAATAGAGAAGGCCCGGGAGCGATCCCGGGCCTTTTTCTTTGGGCGCTGCGATGAAGGCGGGGCCCCTCACTTCGGGCTGTGGATCGGCATGGTGGCCGACCACACCGCGTCGCCGTCCCGCAGCGGCGGGCCGACCTTGTCGCCGGCGGCAACCAGCAGCGACAGAACGGCGACGGCGGCGATCAGGAGGAGTTTCATCGGAGCACCTGTGAGCAAGAATGTCAGCCTCGTCGGCCTGTGCCGCTAAAATGGTCCGACAAAGCGGGGTTTACGAACGACGGTATCTGGGCGACCTTGTCAGCCTGACTAACAAGCCTGAGCCGCGATGCGCCTGCCGCCCTTCCTGACCTTGACCGCCTTGGAGGCCGCCGCCCGGCACCGCAGCTATAGCCGCGCGGCGCGGGAGTTGTTCGTCACCCACGGCGCGGTGAGCCAACAGATCCGCAAGCTGGAGGACGAACTGGGAACAAAGTTGTTCGTCCGCCAGGGCAACGCCATGATCCCCACCGCCACCGGCCAGCGCCTGGCCGATCAGGTCACAGCGGC
The DNA here is from genome assembly GCA_014378155.1 of Caulobacter sp. Classification (GTDB taxonomy): domain Bacteria; phylum Pseudomonadota; class Alphaproteobacteria; order Caulobacterales; family Caulobacteraceae; genus Caulobacter. The sequence goes on from JACMOF010000352.1 coordinate 8,849, forward strand.
GCTGGCCACTCTGCGCGCCGGGGTCGATGACGCCCGCGAGGCGACGCGCGGTCCTCTGGTGATCAGCAGCAGCGCCGCCTTCGCCAGCCGCTGGCTGGTCACTCGCCTGGCCCGGCTGGCGGCGGACACCGGCGAGCCGGACCTGATCGTCCGCGCCGAGGACCGCGTCGCCGACCTGACCACCGACGGCGTCGACATCGCCCTGCGGTTCGGCTGCGGCGTGTGGCCCGGCGTCGAGGTCGCCACCCTGATGATCGAGCGGGTGTTTCCGGTCTGCAGCCCCGACTTCCTGGCAAAGCACCCGATCCGCGAGACGCGGGATCTGCTGGACGTGCCGCTGCTGCGCCATGTCGGCCTGCCCTGGTCGATCTGGTTGACCGCCATGGGGGTGGAAGAGGCGCCGCGCCAGCAGGGCCTGGCCTTCGAGGACACCGCCCTGATGCTCGACACGGCCGCCCATGGGGTAGGCGTGGCCCTGGCCCGCAGCGGGCTGGCGGAACGCGACCTCAGCGAGGGCCGGCTGGTGCGGCCGTTCTCCGGCGAGGTCAGCGTCGAGACCGGCAACCACTTCGTCTGGCGCGCCGACAGCCCCAAGCTGGCTCGCATCCTCAAGCTGCGCGACTGGTTCCTGGCCGAAACCGCAACGGCCCGAGCGGAAACGACGGCCGGCTAGCTTCCCCGGGCTAGACCGAACAGGCCCGCCGCCAGCAGCAGGGCCGCGTTCTCGCTGGTCTGGCCTTCGTTGGAGGCCCAGGAGCCGTCGGCCTCGCAGGCGTCCACGAAGCACTTGGCGGGCGGGGTTCCGGCCTCGATGACCGCCTTCAGCCGCGGGTCGGCCCCGGTCAGCCCGCCATTGGGGCCGCCACTGGCCCAGCCCGGCATGACGATCCCCCAGACCCGGCAGGTCCAGTGATACGGACGCCGCGTGGCGCGCGCGCCGTGGCCGGTGACGAAGCCATGGTCCAGGGCGTTGCAGCCCAGGACATAGTCGAGCAGGCGCTGGGCTGTCTCGCGCGCGCCCTCGCCGCCCAGCTCGCTGGCGAACAGGCACAGCACGGCGGTGTTCAGCGCCAGCTCGACCGAGCCCCAGATGTAGGCCTCGGGCCGAACCGTGAATCCGTAGGGATCTTCGGCGACAGAGCCCGCGACGACCTTGGCGGCTTCCAGGATCGCCGCCCGCGCCGTGGCCCCGGCCTCGCCCGTCGTTCGCGCCAAGCTCATCACGCCCAGCAACTGAGGTCCCGGCCAGAAGAACGGGAAGACGCCCAGGTCCTTTACGCCGGCGGTCGCGCGCGCGGCGAGCTGAGGCGCGCCGGTCAGGACGGCCATCTCGCACGTCGCCCAGAGGATCTCCTGGCGCGGATCGGGGTCGGTATAGGCATAGTCGTCGTGCACGACCTTGGGGTGGGCCTCAAGCCAGTCCCAGGCGCGCAGGGCAGCGGCCTTGCAGCGGGCCGCGAACTCAGGGTCGAGCGGCGCGAACACGCGCGCGGCCTGCAGCATAACGCCAACGAACACCCCCGCGTCGAGGCTGGACGCGCCCTGGGCGGCGCGCGGATGCGGATCGCGCTCGGGCGGCTGGCCCCAGGCGTATTGGCCGCTGGAATCGACCTTGTGCAGCACCGAACCGTCAGGGTTCTGCATCTTCAGCAGCCACTCCAGGCCCCAGCGCGCCTGTTGCAGCAGGTCGTCCAAGCCTGGCCAGGTTTGGGGAACGCCAAGGGTCAGGGCCTGGGCGGCATCCGGTCGCAGGGTGTGCAGCCACAGCATCTGACTGACGCTGATCGCCGCCATGTGGGACCACTTGCCGTAGTCACCAGCATTGTACCAGCCACCCGTCAGGTCACGCGATGCGCCATCGACGAGCAGGGCGGCCTCGCTGAGATGGCCCGCCGCGTGCTGGATCCCGGTCACGGGGTCATCGAGCGCGACATTGGCCCGGATCAGAAAGAAGGCGCGGGCGGCGTCGCGGACCAGCGGGGCGTAGATCGCCGGCCCGACCTCGAACGGCGCCGAGGCGAGCCTGGCGATCCGCACCCGGTAGCGGCCCGCCCGGCTCAAGGCCGAGAAGTCGCCGGTCCGCACATGTTCGCCTGCCGTGGCGGTCGCGTCGTGAACCTCCGGGTCCAGCCGACCGCTGAAGACCCGTTGGCCCGCCAGGGTCTCGACCGTGAACGGCCGAGCCCCCTTATCGCCGGGCGGGACCGGTAGGACGAAGCGCTTGGCGGCCTTGGGCAGGAAGCCCAGTTGGTTGAGCCGGGGTCCGGGAAGTGGCGCGCCGGCGCCGGAGCCGCGCGCCGCGCCAAGGGCCAGCAGACCGGCCGCCACCGCCGTCAGGCCCCGCCGGGTCAGCGCGCTTGGAGAGTTCGACATCCTGGCCGCCCCGCTTCGTTCGACCTAAGGTAGCGCTTTGCCCCACCCTCGACAATCGCGGCCGCCGCGCCAGGTTCACGGGAACCCATCGTGGACATCGACAACAGCGTTCCCCAGTCCTGAGCCCAATCAGGCGTGGGAGAAGGTCGTTCCCGCAGCGGCGGCGGTGATCCGGGGCAAGGGGAGAGCTTGGAAAGGAGAGACGCGACCATGGAGCCGCTTGACCTTGGAACAGGCTCGAATGCGTGGGTCCCCGCCCTTGCCGCCGCAGCGCAGCAAAGTCTTGGCGACGGTGGGGGTGCTCGTGCTAGAAAAGCAGGCATGAAATTGGACGGGACGCGCAAGGCCCCGCTCCGCCTCGAAAACGGCCCTCTGACAAGGCTAGCCTGAATGACGGATATCAAGACGGTCGGCGTGATCGGCGCGGGCCAGATGGGGTCGGGCATAGCCCATGTCGTCGCCCTGGCCGGCTACGAGGTCAGGCTGCACGACATCTCGCGCGAGCGCATCGACGCCGGCCTGGCCCTGATCGAGAAGAACATGGCCCGCCAGGTGAGCCGCGGGATCATCGACGAGGCCGCCATGGCCGCCGGCCTGGCCCGCATCACCGCCGCCGAGGCCATCGCCGACATCGGCGCGACCGACCTGGCCATCGAGGCCGCCACCGAGAACGAAGAGCTCAAGAAGGCGATCTTCCGCAGCCTGCAGCCCCACCTGGGCGCCGACACCCTGCTGGCCTCCAACACCTCGTCGATCTCGATCACCCGCCTGGCCAGCGCCACCGACCGCCCCGAGCGGTTCATCGGCCTGCACTTCATGAACCCCGTCCCGCTGATGAAGCTGGTCGAGATCATCCGCGGCATCGCCACCGACGTGCCCACCTACGAGCGCGCCGTGGCCTTCGCCAAGTCGCTGGGCAAGATCACGTCCAACGCCGAGGACTTCCCGGCCTTCATCGTCAACCGCGTGCTGGTGCCGATGATCAACGAGGCGATCTACACCCTGTACGAGGGCGTGGGCACGGTCGACGCCATCGACACCGCCATGAAGCTGGGCGCCAACCATCCGATGGGCCCACTGGAGCTGGGCGACTTCATCGGCCTGGACACCGTGCTGAGCATCATGAACGTGCTGCACGAGGGCCTGGCCGACAGCAAGTATCGCCCCTGCCCGCTGCTGGTGAAGTATGTCGAGGCCGGCTGGCTGGGCAAGAAGGCCGGGCGCGGCTTCTACGACTACCGCGGGGATGTTCCGGTCCCGACGCGGTAGGCGGCGG
>JACMOF010000353.1 GCA_014378155.1 Caulobacter sp.
AATTTCGTCTTCCCGGCGAAGGCCGGGACCCAGATTCATCCTGAGCCTTGGCAGGGCTTCATCTGGGCCCCGGCCGGCGCCGGGGAGATGGACTTGATGGCTAGTTCTGCTGCGGCGCGCTGTTGATCATCGCGACGCGCTGGGGCGCGGTCTCGAACTGGCGGAGATCGCCGGCGGTCTCGGTCTTGATCGTCACCGGCTTGACCACATCGCCCGGCTTGACCTTCTGCAGGCCGCCGACAATCACCTTGTCGCCGGGCTTCAGACCCGTGCGGATGATGCGCAGACTGCCGGCCAGCGGACCGATCTCGACCGGGCGGTATTCGGCCTTGTTGTTGGCGCCGACCACCACGACGTAGCGCTTGCCCAGGTCGGTGGCGATCGCCCGGTCTGGGGCCAGGGCCACCACCTGCGAGGTGTCGCTGACCATCCGGATGCGGGCGAACAGGCCTGGGGTGAAGCGGCCGTCTGCATTATCGAAGATCGCCCGGCCATTGATGGTGCCGCTCTTGGCGTCCATGGCGTTGTCGATGAACTTCAGCTGGCCCTGGTGGGGATAACCGTCCTCGGTCATCAGGCCCATATAGACCGGGCTGGCCTTGCCGCGTTCAGCCGAGGCGTACTTGAGGAAGGTCTGCTCGTCGGCGTTGAAGGTGGCGTAGATCGGGCTGTCGCTGACCACGGTGGTCAGCAGGTCCGAGGGGGTCACCAGGTTGCCGCGGGTGATCGCGGCCTTGGAGACCCGGCCGTCGATCGGCGAGACCACGCGGGTCCATTCCAGGTTCAGGCGGGCCGTCTGATAGGTGGCTGCTGCGGCGGCGACATTGGCCTGGGCGGCTTTCTCCTCGGCGCACAACCGGTCGAATTCGCTCTGGGCCAGGGCGTTCTGCTCGATCAGCCGGCGGCCGCGCTCGCGGTTGACGACGGCCAGGTTCAACTGGGCCTTGGCGCGGTCCACCTCGGCGGCGGCGCGATTGGCCTCGGCCTGGTAGGGGCGCGGGTCGATTTGGAACAGCACCTGGCCCTTGCGGACCCGCGCGCCTTCCTCGAACCGCGCGCCGTCGATGTAACCCCCGACGCGAGGGCGGATGTCGACGGTGTCGACGGCTTCCAGGCGACCGGTGAAGTCATCCCACTGGCGCAGGTCCTTGAAGTCCACGGCGGTGATGGTGACCTGGGCCGGCGGCGGAGCGGCTTCCGGCTTGGCCTGGGCGGTGCAGGCGGCCAGGACGGCGGCCGCAGCCAGGACGGCGAAGGATTTGAGAGCGGGAGAGACGGGCAAGGACGAGAGGGGGGCGGGATGCTTGCGCATGGAAACACCTGAAGACGGACGATGGGGAGGCGGAACGGAAGCGGTCAGTGGGCTATTCTAGGACAGGGCGCTTGGCCGAGCGGGTCGTCCGGCGGCGGGGTTCGGCGGCCTGGGCGATCCAGGCCTTGGCGGAGGCCAGCCACGGTCGGTTCGCGATGGCGCCCAGGGGACGGGCGGGGTCCTGGCTTGCACTGGGGGACATGGCGTGCGCTCCGTTCTGGGTTAGGATGAAAATGTCGCAGTGGCTGTTGCTTGACGTGGCGGCCATCTGTGACGATGTAGATGGATGTGACGGTACCGTTCGGTATCATCCACGCGGTGAGAGATACTGACCGGTAACTCTCACGTCAAGGTGAGGCGCATTGAAAATGGCCGAGAGAAATTCTAGCGGGGGCAAGATGGACGCCATGGAGGCGCCGGTTTGCGCCCCGTTGTCCAAACGACCAGCTCGCGACCGGATTTTCGAAACGGCCCGCGAGCTGTTCTATCAGCACGGCATCCGCGCGGTGGGCGTCGAGGCGATCGCCCACGAGGCCGACGCCACCAAGATGACGCTTTATCGCAACTTCCCGTCCAAGGACGAGCTGGTCGCCGAGGTGCTGCGCGAGCAGGAACGCGACTACTGGATCTGGTGGGATGAAGTGACCGGTTGCACGTGCGGCGACCCCCGCGTGCAGCTGGAAGCGATCTTCGACGCCTTCGAGACCAAGGCCTGCAACGCCGATGTTCACGGCTGCCCGCTGTCGAACGCCGCCCTTGAACTGCACGAGGCGGATCACCCGGCCCAGAAGGTGTCTGTGGCCTACAAGCAGCGGCTTCATGCCCGACTGGTCGATCTGTGCAAGCAGGCCGGCGCGCCGGACGAGGACCTGGCCGACAGCCTCATGCTGCTGATGGAGGGCTCTTATACGGCTCGCGTGACGCTGGGTCCCAACGGCCCCGTGCGGGCCGTGGCGCGAGCGGGACGGGCGCTGATCAAGGCGCATCTAGGCGCCTAGGACTGCCGAGACGGGACGCCCCCCCGTCACAGCGCGTAGTCGCGCCGCGCGGATCATCCATCCCCCGACGAATCCGCACGGCGCGGGCCGGCGGCGCCCAAAGGGGAGGAAGGGCGCAGCCTTCTAAAATCTACTAATGTAGTAGGAATTAAGTCGAGGCAGTTTTTCTGGGTCGACCTTCAGGACATTGAACGACCCGAGAAACTGACAACGGCGTGAGGAGTTCTAGCTCGCATAAGTCGCATTCCAGTCATACCCATGTCGTCAAGTTGTGAGAATGCGAGCCTATAAGATGTGTCGACGCTACCCCCACCCAGGGCGAATG
>JACMOF010000354.1 GCA_014378155.1 Caulobacter sp.
ACTTCTCGAACACCACCTTGCCGTCCACCACGGTCAGCACCGTCTGCGCCTTCAGGATCTGCGCCGGCTCGACGGTCATCAGGTCCTTGGAAAACACCGTCACGTCAGCCTTCTTGCCGGCCTCCAGTGTGCCGCGGTCCTTTTCGGCGAAGGCGGCGTAGGCCGGGGCCCAGGTCAGCATGCGCAGGGCCTGGTCGCGGCTGACCGCCTCGTCCAGATGCCAGTCGGCGTTGGCGAAGCCGTCCAGGCTGTGGCGATAGACGGCGGCGTAGAACTCGATGCGCGGGTCGCCGACCTCGACCGGGGCGTCCGAGCCGGCGGCGACGATCGCGCCGCTGTCCAGGAAGTCCTTCCAGCGATAGCCCTCGTGCAGGCGGTCCTTGCCAAGGCGGGCGGGGGCGAAATAGAGGTCGCCGATCGCGTGGCTGGGCTGCATCGAGGCGATGACGCCCATCTTGGCGAAGCGCGGCACGTCCTCGTCGGCGACGATCTGGGCGTGCTCGATCCGCCAGCGGGCCGTTGTGTCGCCCGCCAGCGCCTCGCCGAACCAGTCCAGGGCCATGCGGTTGCCGCGATCGCCGATGGCGTGCATGGCGACCTGGGCCTTCACCGCCTTGGCCGCCTTCATCAGGGCCAGACCCTTGTCATGGGGCGTCAGTTGCAGGCCCAGCCCCTCGGCGTCGCTATAGGGCGCCAACAGGGCCGCGCCACGCGAGCCCAGGGCGCCGTCCATGTACAGCTTGATCCCCCGCACCCGGATCAGGCCGGTGGGGTCGCTTGTCGGACCCTTGGCCAGCACCTCGGCGGCGCCGCTGGGGTCCATGTAGTTGTCGACCCGCAGGCTGAACTTCCGCTCGGCGGCCAGGGACCGCAGGATCGTCAGGTCGGGTCCCGCGACGCTCATGTTTCCCAGGCCCGTCCAGCCGCGCGAGGCGTAGAGGGCGCCGGCCTTTTCCAGGGCCTGGCGCTTGAGGGCGTCGGACGGCGGCGGGATCACCCCCTCGACCAGGCTCTGGGCGTGGTCGATCAGCATGCCGCTGGGCGCGCCGTCGTCGCCCTTGAGGATCTGGCCGCCCGTCGGCGCGGCGGTGTCCCTCGTCACGCCGGCCTTGGCCAGGGCGGCGCTGCTGGCGACCACGGCGTGGCCGTCGGCCCGCTCCAGCACCACGACGCGGCCGGGCGCGGCGTGATCCAGGTCGGCGCGGCTGGGGAAACGCTTCTCGGGCCAGTGGGTCTCGATCCAGCCCCGGCCATAGATCGGGCCGTCGGGATGGGCGGTTGCATAGGCTTTCACTGCGGAGACCAGGCTCTCGACCGAGTCGGTCCGGTCGAGATTAAGGGTCAGCTCGCGCAGGCCGACGCCGGTCAGGTGGGCGTGGGCGTCCACGAAGCCGGGAAAGGCGGCGGCCCCCTTCAGGTCGATGTCGCGCGCGCCCTTGGCGGCCTTGGCCTTGGCGGCGGCCAGGTCGCCGACGAACAGGATGCGGTCGCCGCGGATCAACACCGCCTCGGCGCTGGGCGTCGCCGCGACGCCGGTGTGGATCGGACCGCCATGGATCAGCATGTCGCCGGCGAGCGCCTGGCCGAGACTGGAGGTCGCCAACAGGGCGGCGAGGGTGAGGATGCGGCGCACGGCGATCTCCGGAATAGCAAGAAGCGGAAATCGTAGGGC
>JACMOF010000355.1 GCA_014378155.1 Caulobacter sp.
CCGGCCGGGACGACTGCCTACGTTAACTCACAGACGTTCAACCTGGCCTCGATCAAGACCAGCGGCTTCGACATCGAGACGAGCTACCGGTTCGAGGTGCCCAGCGTGCCTGGCCGCTTCGACCTGCGCGCCCTGGCGACGAACACCCACAAGTTCGTCACCAATCAAGGCTTCCCCGGCGGCTCGCTTGTCGATACCGCGGGCCAGAACTCCGGGGGCACGCCAGACTGGAAGGTGCTTGCCGTCCAGAGCTGGAGCTCTGACCGGTTCATGCTCAGCCTGCAGGAGCGCTGGTTCAGCGACGGCGTCATCGGCGGCCAGTATATCGAGTGCGCCGCCGGCAGCTGTCCGGTGGGTAGAACTCCGGCGGAGAACAACAACTATCCGACCATCGACTACAACCAGATGAAGGGCGCCACCTATGTCGACGTGAGCGGCTCCTACAAGGTGACGAAGGATCTGCAGGCCTATTTCAAGGTCGCCAATCTCCTGAACCGGGATCCGACGCCTTCTCCACAGACCAACACGGGTCTCGACGCCAATCCGGCGCTCTATGACCTGCTGGGGCGGTTCTATCACGTGGGCCTGCGCTACAGCTTCTAGCCCACGCCTGGCGCCTTGCCGCGGTTCGGTTCAAAAACCGGGTCGCGGCAAGTACGCCGGATCAAGGATTGCAGTGTTGGCAGACGTGAAGGTTGTCCATTGAACAGGCCAGACCGCGCCCGAGGCGCCACCATCGTCGATGTGGCGCGACTGGCCGGCGTCTCGCGCATGACCGTGTCGCGAGTCATCAATGACGTCACCAGCGTGCGTGAAGAGACGCGCCTGGCGGTCCTGGCCGCGCTCCAGGAACTCAACTACGAACCGAACCTCGCCGCCCGCAATCTCGTCATGGCCGGCGAACTGCGGATCGGGGTGATCTATGCCAATCCCAGCGCCGCGTTTATGAGCGACTTCCTGATCGGCGTGTTCGAGGAGGCCACCAACGCCGGAGCGCGGCTGATCCTGGTGCGAGGTGAAAGCGGCCAAGCCTTGTCGACCCACGAGTTGCAAAGACTGCTGGGGTCAGGCCTCCACGGCGTGGTCCTGACGCCGCCCCTGGGAGAATCCGCCGTCTTGCGCGATATCCTCCGCGCCGCCCATCTCCCGGTCGCGGTGGTCGCCGCGGGACGCCCGCCGAGCGACGCGATCAGCGTCCGAATCGACGACCGCCGCGCCAGCCAGGCCATGGCCCAGCATCTGCTGGATCTTGGCCATCGGAGGATCGGCTTCATCACCGGAAACCCTGACCAGACCGCCAGCGCCGAGCGCCTCGAAGGCGCTCGCGCGGCGATCGCCGCAGTCGAGGGGGGCGAACTCCTCCTCGCCCAAGGGGCGTTCACCTACGTTTCGGGTCTGCGCGCCGCGGAGGAGCTGCTGGACAACAATCCACCGCCCACCGCGATCTTCGCCAGCAACGACGACATGGCCGCTGCGGCCGTGTCGGTGGCCCACCGCCGCCATCTCGACGTGCCACGCGACCTGACCGTGGTCGGGTTCGATGACACGACCGTGGCCACCACGCTCTGGCCGCCGCTCACCACAGTGCGCCAGCCCGTGCGGCAGATGGCGGCGGTGGCCCTAGAGCGGCTGATGCGCGCCTTGCGATCGGCCGAGCCTTCGGCCGAAGCCTCCGCGGATTACGTTCTGGACCACACGCTGATCGAGCGTCAGTCCGCAGCTCCGCCACAACGCACCCAGGTCGCGGGCGCGAAAACCCATGAGAGGTCATCGCATGCCTGATCCGGCTCTCGACATCGAGCGCGCCACCGTGGGGCGGGTGACCAAGCGGCTGATGCCGCTGTTTTGCCTGATGTACCTGATCGCCTATATCGACCGGCAGAACGTATCCTACGCCAAGCTCGACATGGTCCACGCACTGGGCCTCACCGAGGCGGCCTACGGCTTTGGCGCGTCGCTGTTTTTCATTGGCTACTTCCTGTTCGAGGCGCCGTCGAACCTGATCCTCGCCCGGATAGGCGCCCGCGTCTGGTTCGCGCGGATCATGTTTACCTGGGGCCTGGTCACCCTGGCCCTCGGGTTTACCCAAAACGCGACGATGTTTTATGTCCTGCGGTTCCTGCTCGGAGTCACCGAGGCAGGGTTCTTCCCAGGTGTGCTCTACGTCCTGACCCTTTGGTATCCGCAGGCTCATCGCGCCCGGATGGTGGGTTTGTTCATGATCGCCAGCGCCGTAGCCAACGCGGTCGGGGCGGTCCTGGGCGGCCTTTTGCTGGACCTGGACGGGACCTTGGGATTGGCGGGCTGGCAGTGGGTGTTCCTGGTCACCGGCGTTCCGGCCGTGCTGCTGGCGCCCTATGTGCTGTGGCGCCTGCCCGATGGTCCGACCCAGGCCCGTTGGCTGCCGGAAGGCGAGAGGGTCTGGCTGGCCAAGGTGCTGGACGCCGAGCGGGGCGGGGCGGTTGACGACCATCGCGGCGCCTGGAAGGCAATCTTCGACCCTCGCGTTCTAATGCTGGCAGGACTCTATATCGGCATGCCGCTGGGGGCCTATGGCCTGAGCTACTGGCTGCCGACCATCGTCAAGTCGTTCGGCGTTTCCAACAGCGTCAATGGGCTGATCAATGTGATCCCCTGGCTGCTGGTCGCCGTGGCCCTCTGGCTGGTGCCGCGCCACGCCGCCCGTCATGGCGCCAGCGCCTGGCACATCGCCGGACCCTGCCTGCTGGGCGCATTGGCCTTGGTCCTGAGCGTGATCGTGCCCGGCGCGACGCTGAAGTTCGCGATGCTATGCCTCGCCGCGCCGGCGATCTTCGCGGCCCAACCGGTGTTCTGGAGCCTACCGCCAAGCTTTCTCAGCGGGCCGCGGGCGGCGGCCGGTATCGCGGCGATCAATGCGATCGGTAATCTTGGCGGCTTCATCGCCCAGAACCTCGTGCCGATGGTGCGAGATGCGACGGGCAGCATCCTCGCGCCGATGCTGGCCCTTGCCGCCGTGCTGGTGGTGACCAGCGTGTTGGTCTTCTACGCCATGGCGCGGCTGGACAAGGCGCGGGCGAGGGCCGCGTGACCCGCCTAACGCTTAGTCCGTCGTCCGGTCGCGAGGCGCGAAGGCCGGTCGATCGATCGACACGACGTGGACCCACGCCATGAGCCGAAAGATCCGAAACCTTCGCTGGTGGATGATTGGGCTCGTGATGCTGGGGGCGGTGATTAACTATCTCGCGCGCAGCACCCTCGGCGTGGCTGCGCCCACAGTGCTGGCCGAGCTGCAGATCGGCCCAAAGGAATATTCCTGGATCACGGGCGCCTTCCAACTGGGCGTCATGCTGCAGCCTCTCTGCGGCTATGTGCTCGACTCCATCGGCCTGAAGCTCGGCTTCGCGCTGTTCGCCACTGTCTGGTCGGTCATCACCATGGCCCATGGCCTGGCCGGCAGTTGGCAGGCGCTTTTGGGACTCCGCGGGGCGTTGGGCGTCGCCGAGGGCTGCGCGCATCCGGCGGGCATGAAGGCGGTCTCGACCTGGTTTCCGGCTCGGGAGCGCGGCTTGGCCGGCGGGGTCTACAACATCGGCGCCTCGATGGGCTCGGTGCTGGCGCCGCCCTTGGTGGCCTGGTCGATCCTGGTCTGGGACTGGCGCGCGGCCTTCGTGGTGGCCGGCGGCCTGGGGTTGGCCTGGGTGGTGCTTTGGCTCTTCACCTATCAGGCGCCTGACAAGCACAAGGCGCTGTCCGACGCCGAGCACGATTTGATCACCGCCGGCCAGGAGAGCCATCTTGAGGACACCGGGACGCGGCCCTCGATGCTCAGTCTCCTTGGCCAGCGCAATTTCTGGGGCATCGCCCTGCCGAGGTTCCTGGCCGACCCGACCTGGGGCACCCTGTCGTTCTGGATCCCGCTGTACCTGGTCACGGTCCGGCATTTCGAGTTGAAGCAGATCGCCCTGTTCGCCTGGCTGCCCTTCGTGGCGGCCGACCTGGGCTGCCTGTTTGGCCCCATGGTGGTGCTGTTCCTGCAGAGGCGCGGGGTCAGCCTGATCAACGCCCGGCGTGGGGCCTTCACGCTGGGCGCGTTGCTGATGACCAGCATGATGTTCGTCGGGCGAGTTGAAAGCCCCTATGTCGCCATCGCCCTGCTGTGCCTGGGCGGCTTTGCGCATCAGACCCTGTCGGTGACGGTGATCACCCTGTCGTCGGACCTGTTCCGCCGCAACGCGGTGGCGACCGTCGCCGGCATGGCCGGGTTCTTCGCCAATCTGGGGGTGCTGATCTTCTCATTGCTGATTGGAAGCCTGGTCGCCACGGTCGGCTATGATCCGTTCTTCGTCGCCCTGGGCGTTCTGGACCTGGCAGGCGCGACGCTGCTGTGGATCCTGGTTCGCGACCCGGGCGCGTCGCCAACCTCCAAGCCCGTTACCGTTTCCGCCCTATAGAGCGTCCCATGCCGCAAGCCGCGATCTCGAACCCAATCCTTCGGGGTTTCAATCCCGACCCCTCGATCGTGCGGGTGGGCGAGGACTACTACATCGCCACCTCGACCTTCGAGTGGTTCCCCGGCGTTCAGATCCATCATTCGCGAGACCTCGTGAACTGGCGGCTGCTGACCCGACCTCTGACCCGGCCAAGCCAACTGAACATGCTGGGCGCGCCCGACAGCTGCGGGGTCTGGGCGCCGTGCCTGACCCATGCCGATGGTCGGTTCTGGCTGATCTATACCGACGTCAAGCGCTATGGCCGCACCACGGTGTCGGGAGCCTCGGGCGCCAGCCTACGCGATTTCCACAACTATCTTGTCACCGCCGACAACATCGAAGGGCCGTGGTCCGACCCGGTGTTCCTAAACAGCAGCGGCTTCGACCCGTCGCTGTTTCATGACGACGATGGCCGAAAGTGGCTACTCAACATGCTGTGGGACCATCGGCCGAACCGCAACCACTTCGCGGGCATCGTGGCCCAGGAATATGACCCGACGGCGCAGGTGCTCGTCGGCGCGCGCAAGCTAATCTTTCCCGGCACGGCGCTAGGCCTGACCGAGGCGCCGCATCTCTACAAACGGGGCGGATGGTATCATCTGGTCACGGCCGAGGGGGGCACGGGCTTTGGTCACGCGGTGACCATGGCTCGGTCACGCGCGCTTCAAGGGCCCTATGCGCTGCATCCCGACGGACCAGTCCTGACCGCTCGGGATCGGCCGCACGCGGGGCTGCAGAGGGCAGGGCACGCCGACCTGGTCGAGGCGTCCGATGGCCAGACCTGGATGGTTTACCTCTGCGGCCGCCCCTTGCCCAATCGTGGGCGCTGCACGCTCGGACGTGAGACTGCAATCCAGCCGATGGTCTGGGGCGCCGACGGCTGGCTGCGCACGCGCGACGGGTCGAGCGAACCCGAACTAGCTCCGCCCGGACCGGGCCTGCCGCCCGCGCCGTTCCCGCTGGACCCCACCCGGACGGTCTTCGACGCTCCGACATTGCCGATCGACTTCCAGTGGCTGCGTTCGCCGTTCCCAGATGAGCTGTTCAGCCTGACCGCGCGCGCCGGTTGGCTACGCCTGTTCGGTCGCGAGACGATCGGCAGCCAGTATCGCCAGGCCTTGGTCGCCCGCCGCCAGCAGGCCCACTGTTACTCCGCCCAGACGGTGTTGGACTTCGTTCCCGAGCATTTCCAGCAGGCGGCGGGGCTGATCTGCTATTACGGCGCCAACAAGTTCCATTATCTGTACGTGTCACGCGACGACGAGCACGGGCGCCACATCCAGGTGATGTCGGCTCTGCCCGACAGCCCCCAAGCCGACGCCTTCACCATGCCTATTCCACTGCCCGAGGCGAGCCTTGTCCACCTGCGGGTCGAGGTCGATTTCGAGCACCTGCGCTTCGCCTTCAGCCTGGACGGCGAGGCATGGACCTGGCTGCAGGAGGTGTTCGACGCCTCGATCCTGTCGGACGAAGCCACCGCCCCGGGCGCGCCCAACTTCACCGGCGCCTTCGTCGGCATGGCCTGTCAAGATCTTGCGGGCACGGCGCGGTCAGCCGATTTCAACAGCTTCGAATATGTCGAGCGGGCTTATCGGACCTAGGCGAGCCGCAAAGGGAAACCTGACGAGGCCGCTTCTTGGTGCTCATTGACGTCATGGCCGGCGACGCAAGGCGGCGCCGGCCATCTGTCTAGAGCATTTCCCGACCTGACTGCGTCAGGCCGTGAGCTCTGATCTTTTGTTTTGACGCATTTTTCTTCAAGCGAATCGGCACCACTTCGCTCGAAAAATGCTCTAGCGTTGCTTCGCAAGCCACCTGATCCCGCTTAGTTGCCGCGGAGAAGCTGCATCACTCTCGCGCGAATTCGGCCGTAGTTGGCGGGCGCGAGCGGACCGAGAAGACCCCGGCGCTCTGGCGGCAAGTGGCTGACGGGATGACCGTTTTCGCGGAAGACGTAGTGCTCGAAGAGCGCCTTCCATGCTCGACGTGCTTCCAGCGGTCTTTCGCTCACGGCGATCATCGACAGGAGGAGGCTGGTGTAAGGCGAGTCCGGCCCCGCGGCGAAGGCGTCCCACCAGTAGTTTACCGAGCCGTTGAACGGCGCCGTCGCCTCGACCTGATGCCACCACAGCTTGGGCAGATAGAGCGCGTCGCCGGCGTGCAACTCCGTGATCAGCGCCTGGTCGCGCACCCCGGCGAACCGGGGGAACCGCGCGTCGTCCGGCGGCGACGAAGCGGCCAGACTGACTGGCTGGCCGGCCATGGTGTTGTCGATGGGACCGACATAGAGCTCGCCGATCAACTCCGGCGGATAGAGGGTGAAACGCCTTGCCCCGGCCACCACGCAGGCCAGATTGTCCAGGGTTTCGTAGTGGGAGGAGACGTTGGAGGCATGGCCCAGCCAAATCCGCTGGCCGGTTGTCCAGCCCAGCAACGGCATGGGGTTCTGGCTTGAGAAGCCAGGCAGGCGGTCGTCCGTGGGCACGGATCCGAGATAGAGCGACAGGGCGCCGTCCTGGCCAAGCGAGCCGACCATCGCGTCGAGCGCCTGGGACAGGCTCATGCGCCGATGCTCGAAATTGAAGCCCGCCAAGTCGTCGCTGTAGTAGTACTTTCCAGCGATCTGAGGCGCCCCGACAAAGGCCTCCATCGGGGCGCCGGTGTCGAATCTGGAAACATAGTCGCGGAAAGCCGCCGGCGATCGCGCGCCGGCCTCAACGACCGGCCAGTCGGCGACGAGGCCGCGCAGCACCACCGGGCGACAGGGCTCGATACGCTGGGTAAGAACCTCCGCCTCGCCCAGGAACCGAGACGCCAGGGCCTGCGCCGCGACAGTGTTGAAGGGTTCGACCTCGGTGCGGAAACCCATGCCATAAAGGATGTACTGGTAGCTCGCGTTAGGAAACACCTCGTCCAGCCGGTCAAACTCGTCGAAAAATCCCGGCGACTGGTACTTCCAGAGGCGGAGCAATTTCTGCAGACGCTCAGGGATGCTCGCCGGATCGACATTGTCGCGCCAGAACGCGCTGTCGGTCCGCTTCGTCAGCACATAGTGCAGCTTGAGGAAGTCGATGATCCGGCCCCAACGACGTCGCCCGCCTGCGAAGTCGTGATGCTGGCGATGTCGCCCGTTTCGCTCAGATTCACCCGTTCGGCATCGGCCAACACATGACGCACGCCAAGCTTTTCCGTGCAGTGCTTCTGCAGGAACGGCGCGAATTTTCCGGCGTCCAGGTGGTAGGCGTAGTTGGCCATGCCCTGGAATTCGGGCGTGGTGATGGTCTTGGGCGCCAGGCCCTCGTCGCAGAGCGCGCCTTGAGGGCAGACCGCCTGATCGAACGTCCGGCCACGGCTATCGGCCAGCCAATGCGGCGCCAGGTTCACCTGGCCGTGCACCGTCCGATTTGCAGCGGCTTACCGACATCTTTTCGCCTACCGGCGTTCCGCAGAGGTAGCGGTAAGATTGAAAATTCGATGCGGTCAAGGGTTGCGAACCGCCGAAGTCTATTTGTAGGAGTATTTTTTTGAGATGCTGCGGTCGCTTGTCAGGTCACGCTAAGGGTGGTGTTCGGCCATCGAGGCGTTCAATCGCATCCCATAGGCGCCGTTCAG
>JACMOF010000356.1 GCA_014378155.1 Caulobacter sp.
AAGGAAAAAAGCAACGCCACCGCCCATTCCGACTCGACCTAGCTCTCGCATCGGCACAGGGTATGTTTGGGACGGGGCTCGCCAAGTGTTGGAGAGCATGTGAAAACTAGGGTTCAGAAAAATACTGCATCCGGCGTTACTGTGAAGCTCGCCAAAGGACTGAGCCGTGGTGAGCGGTAACTCTCATTCCACGTTGACGTCAACCGAGCGCAGCTTCGCGCGCCGACTACAGGCGTTCGGCGTGCAGGACAGCGAAATTGCGCTTCTGGACACGCTGCTGCATGCGCCCGTCGGCTATCAGACGGGCGAGGTCTTGCATCCATCACGGCCGGGCGCCCCGCCATTTTTCTTGCTGTCTGGATGGGCGTGCCTGTCACGGGAACTCCACGACGGGCGCCGTCAGGTGGTGGCGTTCCTGCTTCCTGGTGATGCCGTGGGGTTTGATCTGCTTACCCAATCCCGCGAAAGCACGAAAATCACCGCCGTGACGGCCGTGAACGTTCAGCGGGTCCGGCCATCATTGATCGGCCAGATCACGGGATCACCCGGTCTGAGCCGCGCTCTGGCCATCGCGTCGGATCAGCAGCAGACACGGCTGATCAATCAGGTAGTGCGCCTGGGCAGGCAAACCGCCTACGAGCGCTGCGCGCACCTCCTTCTGGAGCTTCATGCGCGCCTGGCGGAGGTTGGCGAGACCTATGGCGACAGCTTTCGCCTGCCCGTGAAGCAGGAAATTCTGGCGGACGCTCTTGGCCTCAGCCTCGTTCACGTCAATCGGACCCTTCAACAATTGCGGCGCGACGGCCTGGTGGAGGTGCACGGTGGCTTGGCGATCCTGCAAGACCGCGCGGCCCTTGCGGAGATCAGTGAGTTCCGCGCGCTCTAGCCTGCGCGGCGTCGCAACGGGTGGCCCCGGCGAAGGAACGCGGGGGCCGTGCTCCGCCAAAGTTGGGGACGAGGCTCGCAGGCCATCACTTTGGCGGCGACGCAAGACTAGCGCGCCTCAATGTTCCCTCCCTCCCCTTGAAATTGCGCAAAACTACACAATTTGTTCAATCAGGCTTTCGTGAAGGGATTGGGTCATGTCCACGGTTATCTATGTCGCGCTCGTTTCCGGCGGTCAGGCGGACGGCTATAAGGCGCACTTCCACGACCTTCCCGACTGCGCCGTCAGCGGTGGCGGCTTGGCCGAACTGCTGATCAACGCCCGGCAGGCGCTCATCGAACGCCTCGAAGCGTTCGAGACGGACGGCGACGCCTGGCCGTCCGCGACGCCGATCGAACAGATCACGCCTCAGGTCGGCGCGATGCCCATCCCTGTCGATGTCACGGTCGATGATCCCCCTATCCGCGTGAACATCTCGCTGGGTGAACGGCTGGTGCAGCGCCTGGACGCGGCGGCTTCGGCCGGCGGCATGACGCGTTCGGGCTATATCGCCAAGGCCGTGCGCGTCAGCCTCGGCGAGGGGTCGCAGGCGCAGGGCGACTTCGACGCGGTTAGTCGGCGTCTGCAAGACGAGCTGAGCGTCCTGGGCCGCCGGATCAATGACAGCATCGGTCCGGATTCGGCGTTTACCCGTCGCATGAACGAGCTCGACGAGCGGCTCTATGAGGGCGTTCGCAAGGCGGCCGATAACGTCTCGGCGGCCATGGCCCGCAAGCTCGATGACGCCAAGGCCGCTGGGGGCGGAGAAACTCCCGCGCCGGCAGCCAGCTGAATTCGGCGTCACAGGCCACGGGGTGGCGCTGAAAGAAAGGCGCGAGGTTAGCGCGCTCGCCCCTCATGTTGGCCGGCCGCAAGGACGGGCGCGAGGAGATCGGCGACGCGCGCCTGCCCTTCGGCGTCCGCGATCAGATCTTGCCGAACCTCCAGCTCGAGATAGTCCAGTCCGCGCGCGTCGGCGTGGTGGGGGATCGTGAAATCCGTGTCGTCCATGGCGTAGGGCTGATTGTCACCCACATCGTCTCCGGATGCGGCGGTAAGGGCCTGGAGCACCGCGGCCGAAAACGCGGAGTCACGCCGGTGCAGGACACCAAAGCGCCAGGGCCGCGCACTGCCCGCGAGGGCGGGGGTGAAACTGTGGAGGGAGACGATGAGGGTCGGCCGCTCCGCCCGGCGATCAAGCTCGGCGGCGATCGCCGCATGATAGGGCGCGAAGATCTCGGCCTCGCGCGCACGGCGCGCCGCGGCGTCAAGCGCGGCATTGCCCATCACCGCCGCGCCGTCGCTGACCGCCGGGATCGACCCCGCCGCGCCGCGCCAGCGGTTGCAGTCGATCACCAGCCGGGAATAGGTCTGGCGAAGGAACACGGCGTCTAGTCGGCCAGCCAGGCGCGCGCCGAGGCCCGCGACGCCGATGTCCCAGGCGATGTGGCGCTCCAGTTCGGCGGGGTCCAGACCCAGATCGCCTAGCCGGCCTGGAATGAGTCGCCCGGCATGATCGCCCAGCAGCAAAATATCCGAAGAACCGCCCGGATTATCGACAGCGACCGGATCAATGTCGCCCGCGACCAGCAGCCTCATCGACGCATCGCCCGAGTCTCCCTCACCTTGCTGCAATGTCGATCCTCTCGATCCGTCACCTGACTCGTTATCGCTATCGCAAGCCGGTGGCGTTTGGCGAACACCGCATGATGTTTCGACCGCTGGAGAGCTATGACCAGCGCGTGCTCAGCACGGAGCTGGTGATCGGTCCCGAGCCCAGCCAAGTCCGCTACGTCCATGACGTGTTCGGCAACTGCGTCACCATCGCCCGCTTCGCCGAGCGGGCCAGCGAACTGTCGTTCGAAAGCCGCGTGACTCTCGATCACCGACCCCTGCCCGCCTTCGCCGGGGTCGACGGCGAGATCGAGGCCTATGGCGGCACGATGCCCTTCGCCTATAGCCCCGAAGACATGCCCGACCTGCTGCGATCGATGGAGCGCCAGCACCCCGATTCCGAAGGCGCATTGGAGCGTTGGGCGCGCAGTTTCCTGCGCCACGACGGCCGCACCGCTCTGCAGACCCTTCTGGCCGATATGACCCAGGCGATCTACAGCGAGTTTCGCTATGCCCCGCGGCTCCAGGGCCACGCGCAATGCCCCGCCGAGACCTTGGCGCTGCGCACTGGAACCTGCCGCGATTTCGCGGTGCTGATGATGGAAGCGGTCCGTTCCCTCGGCCTGGCCGCCCAGTTCGTCAGCGGCTACCTCTACTGCCCACCGCGACCGGCCGGCCTGCCCGCCAAGCTGGGCGGCGGGCACACCCACGCCTGGGTGCGGGTCTACCTGCCGGCCTGTGGCTGGGTGGAGTTCGACCCGACCAACGGCATCGTCGGCAACGCCGATCTGATCCGCGTGGCGATCGCTCGCGATCCCCGCCAAGCCCTGCCCCTCTCTGGGGGATGGTCTGGTGAAGCTGGTGATTGCCTGGGCATGGAAGTCGAGGTCGAGGTGCTGAGCGAGCATGATCGCGCCATGGCCTCGACTTCACCATTCGCTCAGCAACCCCAGTCAAGCACGGACGTTGCCCTGGCCAGCTAGACCCTCAGGACAACGCGATGCGCATCAAGGCGGGCTTTCAGATCACCTATGACTGCCCGGCGCCCACGCCGATGTTTTTGATGCTCAACGTCCATCCCGACCGTCAAGGCCACCTGGAAGCGCCCGACACCATCCGTATCGACCGGGACGTCCGACTCTCCAGCTATGTCGACGCATTTGGAAATCTCTGCAGTCGGGTCGTGCTGCCGCAAGGCCGTTCGGTGATCGCCGCTGATTTCATCGCCCGCGACAGCGGGGCGCCCGACCCGGTCCTGCTCAACGCCCCGGCCTCCCGAATCGAGGACCTGCCCGACGACGTGATCGTGTTCCTGCTGGGCAGTCGATATTGTGAGACCGACACCCTCAGCGACCTGGCTTGGTCGTTGTTTGGAA
>JACMOF010000357.1 GCA_014378155.1 Caulobacter sp.
CGACTTCCTCGGAACTGTTCTCGAAGGTGGAGGTCGAGAAGACCTTTGAGGCGGCCCAGAACGAGGGTGGCATGGCCGGCACCGTCGGCCTGTTCACCGGCAAGCCCTTCGACTACGCGCCGGGGACCAAGGGCGCGGTGTCGCTGAAGCTGGGCACCAATCAATATACCAAGGACGCGCAGCCGCGCATCGCCGCCTTGTTCAGTCGCAACTGGGACAACAAGTTCGGCGTGGCGGTCTCGGTCGCCTACTCCAAGCGCGAGACGACGGAGCAGGGCCACAACACCTATAACTACGACCAGCCCGACGCCGACACCCTGAAAGGCTTGGTCGCCAAGGGTCTGGACATCTCGCATCTGAGCGCCGCCCAGAAGACCAAGTTCCTGTCGGGGGATCTGTATTTCGCCGACGGCAACCGCATCTCCTCCTGGGACTCGAAGGCCGAACGCCTCGGCCTGACGGGCGCGGTGCAGTGGAAGCCGATCGACAACCTGCTGCTGACGCTCGACGTGCTGCACGGCGAGTTCACCACCCACCGCGACGAGATGCACTTGGCCACGCGCCCGCTGAAGTCCGACGGCTCGGTCGCCTTCGACACCCCGGCCGGCGGCGTCTGGCCGGCCATCTTCCAGAAGGGGTCGGTGATCAACGATCTGGCCTGGGACAAGGACAACTACGTAACCAAGACCGACGTCACCGGCACGACCTTCGGCAGCGAGCACCGCCGGTCGCTGAACGAGAACCGCTTCAACCAGCTGGCCTTGACCGGCAAGTGGGATGCGTCCGATCGCCTGTCGATCGACGGCCATGTCGGCTACGAGAAGTCCACCTACAAGACCCCCTATGACGATAAACTCTACATGCGGGCCAAGGGCAACCTGATCGCCAACTATGGCGCCGACGGCCAATCGGCGTCGTTCAGCTATCCGGGCTGGGATCCGACCAACCCAGCCAATTACGCGATGGATTCGTTCTATTATCGCGGTTTCAATAACCACTCGGAATTGCGCGAGGGCGTGCTGAACGCACGCTATGAACTGACCGACGCGCTGACGCTGCGCGCGGGGATCGCCTATCACAAGTTCACCCAGGGCGGCCGGGACGTCTTCTATGACGACAACGTCAACGGAACGCGGTCCAAGACGCGCGGCACGTCCGTGGCCGATATCAGCTCGGTGTTCACCAACAACGCCGGGTCGTGGCTGGTGGGCGACTACGCCAAGGCCTTCGCCAAGTACAAGGAATACCACCGCTTCGGACCCAATACCGATGGGACAGGCGGCGCGTTGCAGGACATCGAGAATGTCTACGAAACCAGCGAGGAAACCGTCTCCGAATACGTGCAGGCCGACTGGGACAGCGAGCTGTTCGGCAAGCGCTTCCGCGGCAATATCGGCCTGCGCGGCTACAGCACCGACACCCACAGCACCGGCTGGATCCAGGGCGACAGCTACGCCTATCTCGGCACGACGGACGTGAAAGGCAGCTATGAAGGCGTTCTGCCGGCCCTGAACACGGTGCTGGACCTGACGCCCGAAGTGCTGGTGCGCTTCTCGGCCACCCAGAATCTGAACCGTCCGAGCCTGGGCTCGATGGCGGCCAAGGGCAGCGCGTTCCAGGATGAGGATAACGGCGAGATCACCGCGTCGCGCGGCAATCCCGACCTCAAGCCCTTCAAGGACACCACGCTGGACCTGTCGGTGGAATACTACTTCGGCAAGTCAGGCCTGCTTTCAGCGGGTGTGTTCCGCAAGGACATCACGAACTTCATCACGTCCAATACCCTGCACAACGTCCCCTTTAGCGAGACGGGGGTACCCTACAGCACGATCCCGGGTGCAACGGGCAGCACCATCGTCACCGATTTCGACGTTCCAACCAACAGTTCGGACAAAGTGAAGCTGACCGGCGTCGAATTCGTGGCGCAAGGTCAGTTCTCGTTCCTGCCTGAGCCCTTCGATAAACTAGGCGGTGTGGCGAACTATACCTATGTGGATTCCAACACGGATCTGACCGGTATTTCCAAGTCCAACTACAATATTACCCTCTACTATGAAACCGATCGTTGGGGCGCCCGCGGTTCATTGAGCCACCGCACCCGCTGGTACACCGGCTATAACAGCGATGTCATGAGCGCCGACACGCGAGGCTTCGAGGGGTCTACCTATGTGGACGCCTCGGCCTTCTTCAATCTCACCGACAAGCTCCAAGTCTCGTTGAACGCGATCAATCTGACCAACCAGAAGGATACGCAGTTCTGGGGCCAGAACCGCTATCTCTATAACCAGAACCAGAGCGGTCGGACCTACATGATGGGGCTCAGCTACAAGTTCTAACACGACCTAGACCCAGCGCCCCCCCTCCAGGGAGGGGGCGTTTTTCCGTGTGTCCAGAAACATGATCATTTCTCACCGCCACCGTTTCATCTTCGCCGCCGTACCCAAGACCGGCACCCACTCCGTGCGGCAAGCCTTGCGCGAGCAACTGGGCGACGAGGACGTCGAGCAGGTGGGGCTGTTCGTCGACAAGCGGTTCCCTTGGGAGGACCTGGCGGCGATCCGGCATGGTCACCTGTCGCTGCGGCAGGTGCGCCCGTATCTCGGCGAGGAGGTCTTCAGCGGCTATTTCAAGTTCGCCTTCGTGCGCAACCCGTTCGATCGTTTCGTCTCGTACTGCGCCTTCATGCTGCGGGGCGGCGATGACTTCCAGCGTCGACCGCGCGACATGATGCGCCACTTTCTTTTCGAAGAACCTCCGGAGGGCCATGTCCTGTTCCAGCCACAGGCTTCGCTGCTGGTGGGCGAGGACGGCGAGACCTTGCTGACCGACATGGTCGGTCGCGTCGAGAACATGCAGGGGGCGTATGACGCGATCTGCGCGCGCCTCGGCATCGCCAACCGGCCCCTCGACCGCGTCAACGGCAGCCAGCGCGGCGACTATCGGCCCTATTATGACCAGACCCTGATCGACGGCGTCGCCGCGCGCTATGCTCAGGACCTGGATCTGTTCGGCTACACGTTCGAAGGCCTGCGATGAACGCCATTCCGCTCGCGCCCACCGCCAACCCGCGCAAGACGACGGGCGTCCGCAAGCTTGGCCCGGTCGACATCACCGCGCTGCGGGCGGCCGTGCTGGAGATACCCGAGGCGGTCTGGGACGCTGAGGACGCTGGCAAGCCTAACAGGTTCCAGGTGCTGGACGTGACGCGCCATATCGTCTTGCGCTTCATCGACAGCCCCCGCGACTGGCGCGGGTCCCACGATCGAGCAGCCTGGCCAGAGTGGCGCGGCCTGCTGGAGCCCGTGCTGGCGCGGGCCGTCCGCGACTACGGCTATGCGCGCGGGGTGTTCCCGCGAGTGATGCTGGCCAGCATGCCCCCGGGCGGGGTGATCCACCCGCACATCGACGCCAATCCGGCGGCGAAGTGGCCGCACAAGATCCACGTGCCGATATCGACCAACCCTGGGGTGGTGTCGTTCTTCGGCGGCGGCGAACACCATTTTCCGGCGGGCGAGGCGGTGGAGGTCAACAACCTTGGCCCGCATTGGGTGCGCAACGACGGCGAGACCGACCGCGTCCATCTGATCTTCGAGTATTATGACGCCGACCAGCCGGAACCGAGCTGGCTGGAGCCGTTCCTGCTGGCCGGTGCGGCGCGATGAGTTCCAGTGACCGCGACGCCTTGCTGCGGGAGGCCAGGGACCTGCGCGTTCGGCAATGCGTCCCGCAAGCGCTGGCCGCGCTCGCACGCCTGCAGGCGCTGCACCCTCGCTTTAGCCGCCTGTATCAGGAGCGCGGCCACTGCCATGTCGTCCTTGGGAATGCGCCGGCGGCCATCGAGGCGTTGCGAGAGGCCGTGCGCGTCAACCCGACGCTGCCGGCCAGCTGGGACATGCTGGAGCAACTCTATCGCATGCAGGGCGACGCCGCCCAGGCGGCCACGGCGGCGGGGCATCTGGCCGCGCTGCGCCAGCTGCCTTCCGCAGTGGTCGTCGCCAACAGCCTGTTCGCCGATGGCGATCTCGAACTGGCCGAGGAAGTTATCCGCCGTTACTTGTCCGACGATCATCTCAACGTCGGCGCTCTGCGCCTGCTCGCACGGATACGCCAAGAACGTGGCGATCTCGACGAGGCCGAGGCGATGCTGGAAGCGGCGCTCGAGCGCGCGCCCGACTACAACGCCGCGCGTCTCGACTACGCCATGGTGCTCTTGCAGCGGCAGAAGCACCTGCGGGCGCGGCAGGAGGCCGAAATCCTGCTCAGGCACGACCCGGATAACCGCGACTACCTCAAGCAGTACGGCGCGGCGTGTGTGGGCCTGGGCGACCACGAGCCGGTGATCGATCTCTATGGGACGCTGCTGGCCGGGCCGGTTCAATCGGGAGCGGAAGTCGCCGACCTGCGCCTGTGGCGAGCCAACGCCCTGAAGATCACGGGTCGGCGGGAGGAGGCCATCGCGGACTATCGCGCCTCCCTGGCGGCGCGGCCGGACAACGGCGTGGCCTGGTTCAGCCTCGCCAATCTAAAGACCTATCGCTTCATCGACGACGACATCGCGCGCATGGTCGATGCGGAATCCCAGCCTGCCGTCCAGAACATGGACCGCATCTATCTGTGTTTCGCACTGGGCAAGGCGCTGGAGGACCGGGGAGACCACGCCGCCGCTTGGCGATACTACGAGCGCGGCAATGCGATGCGGCGCACCGCCGGCCGCTATCGCCCCGACGTCGCGGAAGCCTGCGCCCTCCGCTTGAAGCAGGTGTTCACAGCCGATGTCTTCGCCGCGCGCGCTGGCTGGGGCGTGGACGATGCCACGCCCATCTTCATCCTGGGTCTGCCCCGTTCTGGCTCGACCCTGATCGAACAGATCCTGGCCTCCCATTCCTGTGTGGAGGGTACGCACGAACTGACAGAGATCGACCGCTATGTCGGCGAACTTTGCGGTCGCGATCCTGATTGCCGCCTGCCGCTACGCCCCGAGGCGTTGCTAAGCCTGACCGCCGGGGATGTCCGCTTGTTCGGCGAGCGCTTCCTGGCCGAGACCCGCACCTATCGCGGGCTGGGCCGGCCGTTCTTCATCGACAAGATGCCGAACAATTTCTGGCACATCGGCCTGATCCATCTGATGTTTCCACGCGCCACGATCATCGATGTGCGGCGTGAACCGATGGCCTGCGGCTTCAGCAACTTCAAGCAGCTGTTCGGGACCACCAATCAAGAGTTCAGCTATGGCGTCGAGGACATCGCCCGCCACTACCGCGCCTATCTCGACCTCATGCGGCATTGGGACGACGTGCTGCCCGGGCGCGTGCTGAGGGTGCGATACGAGGACCTGGTCGAGGATCTTGAAGGCGGCGTGCGGCGCATGCTCGACCATTGCGGGCTGCCGTTCGAGCCGGCCTGCCTGGCGTTCCACAAGACTTTGCGCAGCGTGCGCACGCCCAGTTCCGAGCAGGTGCGCCAGCCCATCGGCCGGGAGGGGCTGGACCAATGGCGGCATTATGCCCCCTGGCTCTCCCCGCTGCGAGACGCGCTGGGCGACGCCTTGACCCGCTACAGGGACTGACGCATGCGGCTGTCCCAACCCTTCTTTCAGCTCCCGGTGCTCTTTGACGTGGCGCGCCTGCAGGCCGAGGTCGCGGCCTTGCCGGCCCAGGCGTGGGCCCCGCACCCCGACCGCCTGCCCGGCAACAGCGCGGCGCTGCTGATCAGCGCCGGCGGCGGGGAGACCGATTCCGTGTACGGACAGATGTTGTCGACGCCCTGGCTGGCGGGCATGCCCTATCTGCGCCAAGTCCTCGCGGGCTTTGGCGTGGTCTGGAGCCGCTCGCGGTTGATGCGCCTCGCGCCGGGTTCGGGCGTGCCCGAGCATGCCGATATCAACTACCACTGGCATACGCGGGTGCGGGTGCACATCCCCATCATCACCTCGCCGCTTGTGCGCTTTCACTGCGACGGGCAAGACGTACACATGGCCGCCGGCGAAGCGTGGATCTTCGACAACTGGCGTCCGCACCATGTCGAGAACAGGGCCAGCGTCGAGCGAATCCATCTCGTTGCGGACACCACCGGCACGGCGGCCTTTTGGCAATTCGCCTGCGGGCAGGCGCCGCCGCGCGCGCAATGGCGGACGGTGACCTGGGACCCCGCGGGCAGTCCAAACTTGCTCACTGAAGGCGACCAGCGTACGCCGGTGATGCCCTCCGCCGAGGTACAGCTGGTGATCGACGACCTGCGCGCGGAGCTGACGGTCGCCACCGACACCGCCGAGGCCAAGGCCCGCGCCGCGCGGCTCAGCCTGCTGCTGGAGAGCTTCGTGCTCGACTGGCGCCAGCTCTGCGCGCTGCATGGCGTCGGCGGCCGAGGACGACCGGAGTTCCTGCGCCTGGCGGGCGCCTTGCATCAGGCCGCCAAGCCGCTCGCCGCCGGGCTGGTCATGCGCACCAACAAGGCCAGTGCGTTGCTGGTGCTCGAAAAGCGCGTGCTGCAGCACCTGGTCGCGGACGAGGGGTGACGAACTTGGAACAGCATTTCGATCTCGCGGTGGTCGGCGCCGGCGTGGTGGGGCTGGCGCACGCCCTGGCCGCCGTGCGGCTTGGCAAGCGGGTCGTGGTCATCGATCGCGACGCCCAGGCCAACGGCGCCTCGGTGCGCAACTTCGGCTTCGTGACGGTCACGGGCCAGGCGCGGGGCGAGGTCTGGAGACGCGCCCGTCGGTCGGCCGAGGTCTGGAGCGAGATCGCCGGCCCCGCCGAAATCGACGTGCTGCAAAGGGGGCTTACCATGGTCGCCCGCCGTCCCGAGGCCATGGCCGTGCTGGAGGCCTTCCTCGAAACCGAGATGGCCGATGGCTGCGGCTGGCGCGAGGTCGCCGACCTCGGCGACCGCCTGCCGGGGCAGGGCAAGGTGCTGGGCGCCTTGACCAGCCAGGTCGATCTGCGCGTCGAGTCCCGCACCGCCATCCCCCGCCTGGCGGCCTGGCTGGAGGCCGCACACGCCGTGACTTTCCTGCGCGGCGCCGCCGTGCGCGGCGTCGAGACCGGGCGTCTGGAAACCTCGGTCGGCGTGGTCCATGCCGACGCCATCGTTGTTTGCCCGGGCGATGACCTGGTCACCCTGTTTCCCGAGCGCTTCTCCCGCGCCGAGGTAACGCGGTGCAAGCTACAGATGTTGCGCCTGGCCGATCCCGGCTGGCGCCTGCCCGCGCCGGTGATGTCCGACCTCGGCCTCGTCCGCTATCTAGGCTACGCCGCCCTGCCGCAGGCGGACGCCCTGCGTGCGCGACTGGCAGCCGAGCAGGGCGCGCACCTGCAGCACGGCGTCCACCTGATCGTGGTGCAGAGCGCCGACGGCTCGCTGGTGGTCGGCGACAGCCACCACTATGCCGCCACGCCCGACCCCTTCGCCCGCGACGATGTCGACGCCCTGATCCTGGACGAGTTCGCCCAGGTGTTCGGCCAGGCGCCGCCGCCGGTCCTGGAGCGCTGGACCGGCACCTATGCCTCGGCCGCCGGCCACAGTCTGGTCGAAGCGCCGCTGCCTTGCGTGCGCCTGGTGACCGTGACCAGCGGCACGGGCGCTTCGACCGCCTTCGGGCTGGGCGAGGAGGTTATCGCCGACCTATACGCACGTCCCCAAGGAGTCATGGCATGATACGCAGTCCCATCCAGGCCGTCGTCTTTGACTGGGCCGGCACGATGATCGACTTTGGGTGTCGCGCGCCGGTCATGGCCTTGCGTGAGGTATTCGGCCAGGCGGGGGTCGAGATTTCCGAGGCCGAGGCGCGGACCGACATGGGCCGGGCCAAGCGCGACCATGTGAGGGCGCTGCTCGCCATGCCGCGCATCGCGGCGCTCTGGACAGAACGCCACGGCGCGGCGTCCGCCGAGGACGACGTCACGCGTCTGCATGACGCGGTGGAGCCGAAGATGCGCGCGGCGGCTCGCGACTGCGCCAGGCTGATCCCCGGCGCGGCCGAGATCGCGGCCGATCTGCGCGCGCGGGGTGCGAAGATCGGCTCGACTACCGGCTACACGCGCCCGATGATGGCCGACATCCTGCTGCTGGCCGCCGAGCAGGGTTACGCGCCCGACGTGGTGGTTTGCGCGGGCGAAACGGCGCAGGGTCGGCCCTCGCCGTTGATGATGTGGAAGGCCCTGGTCGAACTCGGCGCCTGGCCGGGGCGAGCCTGCGTCAAGGTCGATGACGCGGTCGTCGGCATCGGCGAGGGGCTGGAGGTCGGCGCCTGGACGGTCGGCCTGTCGGCCTCGGGCAACGGCGTTGGCCTGGAGCAGGGCGCGTTGGCGATCCTGCCCGCGTCCGAGCGCACCGCGCGGATCGCGGAGTCCGCGAAGGCGCTGGGTGACGCCGGCGCGCACTATGTGGTCGAAAGCGTAGCCGACCTCGGGCCCGTGCTGGCGGAGATCGAGGCGCGAATCCGTCGGGGCGAGGCGCCTCGCTAGCCCACCCTGTTCGCCCGCTCGATCAGATCGCGAAGAAGGTCGTGATAGGTCTCGAAGCCGGCCACCTCGGCCTCGGGCGCCTTGCCGGCTTCGTCGTAGCCGCGCAGCCGCAGGGCGGTCTGCGCCGCAGGATCGGCCAGGAACGCCTCGAGCTCGCCTTCGCTCATCGGGCCGCCTTGCAGGGCCAGGCTCTGCAAGGAGGCAGTGCTGAGGCGCTCATGATAGGCGGGGTCGACGGCCACACGATAGCGCTTAGCCGCCACGTGCAGGCGGATCGGCTCGGTCACTTCGGGGCCGAACGCCCGCGCCAGATAGCCGGCGCTGATGTGTTCATGGCGCGTATCGACGCCGCGGTCGGCGGCGTCCTCGCCGGCCTTTTGCATCATGTGGCCGACGTCATGCAGCAGGGCGGCGGCGACCAGGGCCAGCGGCGCGTCGTCGGCCTTGGCGTGATGGGCTGTCTGCAGCGCATGTTCCAACTGGCTGACCTCTTCGCCATAACGGAGGCCGCCGAGTTGGGTGAAGAGGTCGGCAAGTTCGGCCACGAAAGCATCGGCCGCGATAGGAGAGGTCATCGAATATCCGTACTAGGTGTTGGACTGGCTCAGGGCTTGGGCGCGTGGCTCACAGGCGCATGCGGCCGATGCCCGGATCGGTTCGGCTGGCGCGTCCCGTCTCGAAATGGCCGGCCAGGCGCTGGATGAACGCCGGATCGTCCGCCAGGGTCAGGGTCAGGTCGTACCAGTGGTCGCTGCCGCGCAGGTCCCAGACCGAGCGGACCACGCCCTTGGGGGGCAGAACCAAGCTCTGACTAGCTTCACCTTCGGCAAGCGGATAGGCCTCGTTCATGAGCGCCGTGACACTGGCCGGGCCGCCTCCGCCGCCGGCGAGGCGCAAGACCAGGCGGGAACGAGCGTCGGCGGCGACCGATACGCTCGGCTGCGATCGCGAGGCGTCGCCAGCGAACCGCCGATAGAAGCCGTGAGGGCCATGGACGGTCAGGTCGTAGGGCCCCGGCGTGCGGCTCGTGCTGTTCCAATGTCCAGCCGCATAGGTTTCGCCGGCCGCCAGGGTAAAGCGCCAGGGACCGTCCCGATCGGTGTTGTCGAACACCTGGAAGACCGCGCCCGTGCGTCCCTTATTGACGAGGTCGATCCAGACGCCGCCGTCGCGAACCCGGGCGTCGGCCGACAGCGCATAGGGCAGGGGACGCGCGCCGCGCTGTGGCCCCCCCTGGGTCGAGGCCGTTTGCGTGTCGGGGATCTTCAGGGTGGGGGCGGTCTTGGACCGGGCCACGCGCGCCATGTAGTCAGCGGTCTGCGGTAGGGTCAGGGCCGTCCAATCCTGGTTCGGCGTGGCGAAGTCGAAGGCCGAGGTCAGGTCGCCGCACACCGTTCGGCGCCAGTCGCTGATGTTGTCCTCGCGAACCCCGAAGCGCTTCTCCAGGAACTGCAGCGTCGAGGTGTGGTCGAAGACTTCGGAGCAGACGAAACCGCCCCGGCTCCACGGCGAGACCACGATCGCCGGCACGCGGACGCCCAGGCCCAGCGGATGGGCGCCCTTGTTGACGCCCTTGTCCTGCGGGTCATAGGTTTTGCTCTCGCCGGCCACCGACACGCTGCTCCAGCCCTGCTCGGGCGTCAGCGGCGGCATGGGCGGCTGCATGTGATCGTAGAAACCGCCGGCCTCGTCATAATTGACGATGAACACGGTCTTGGCGAACACCTCCGGATGGTCCACCAGCGCCTTGATCAACTCGGCGCAGACATGTTCGCCCTTCGAGGGCTCGGCCTGCGGGTGTTCGGACAGGTCGGCCGCGGTGACGATCCACGACACTTGCGGAAGGCGGTCTGCAGCGACGTCGGCGCGAAACGCCTCGACCAGTTGCTCCCCGTCCGAACGCGTGCGATCGGCGCCGGTCTTGCCCTCGCTAACCCACGAGCGGCCGCGTTCATAGAGCGGCGAGTTTTTGGCGCAGGGGCGGAACGGCTTGAACACCGACAGGATGTTGTCGCCGAAATTGTCGTACTCTTGATAGACCTTCCAACTGACCCCGGCCGCTTGCAGGCGCTCTGCATAGGTCGTCCAGTCGTGCGGGCCCCGGGCCATGACCTTGTCTGTGGCCATGTCGGCGCTGGGCGTCTCGTCCTCGCCGTAGTTGCTCATCTGCGGATCGCCGCCGACCTTGCCACCGCCGTTGCAGCCCGTCCACAGGTGCAGGCGGTTGGGATAGGTCTGGGTCAGGGTCGAGCAGTGATAGGCGTCGCAGATCGTAAAGGCGCTGGCCAGAGCGTGGTAAAACGGCAGGTCAGAGGCCTTGTAATAGACCATCCGCTTGTGCAACTCGCCCGAGTGACCCCACTGGTCGTAGCGGCCGCCGTTGACGATGGTGATCGCCGCCTGGTGGCCCTGATCCGCGCCGTCGACCGTGTAGGCGTCGGTGATCGAGGCGTCGCCATGGAATGGAGCGACGAAGCCGTCCGGATGTTCGCGGCTAGGTTGGCGCCAGACCGAGGCGCCGCCGGGCAGCCGTTGCGGGCGCGGATCGCCCAGGCCGCGCACGCCGTTCAGCGCCCCGAAATAGTGATCGAACGCCCGGTTCTCCTGCATGAAGATCACCACGTGCTCGACGTCCATGATCGTGCCGGTGCGGTGGCGCGCGGGGATAGCCATGGCCCTGGCGACCGTGGCCGGCAGCAGGCCAGCGGCTCCTGCGGCGGCGGCGCTCACCGCAGAACGCAGGAAAGAGCGGCGGTCGGTCGTCATGGCTCTTCTCCTAATTCGATTTGGTATAGACCAGACAGATCGAGACGGGGACGAAACTTTCGTGAAAGCTTGACCTTGCGCCAAGCTGGCTCGTCAGTGGTCTGATCCAGTTCCTTGACCCCGGAGGGGCACCCTCCCATCATCGGCCGTGGCGGGATTCGACCGCTGGCCAGGTCGTCCCATGCAACAGCCCGATCTCCAGTATATCGGCGTGCGTGACGACATCGCCGCGCGCATCGCCGGTAGCGAGTTCAAGCCGGGTGAGCGCCTGCCGTCCGAGCGCCAGATGCAGATCGGCGGCGGTGTGGCGCGCGGCACCATCCGCGAGGCGTTGTTCCAACTGGAGGCTGAGGGAGTCATCTACCGCAAGGACCGCAGCGGCTGGTATGTCTCGCCGCCACCGGTCGTCTACGACCCGACCCGCTGGGAAGGCTTCATGTCCTATGTCGAGGCGCAGGGGCGGCGGCCTGAGACGGAGACGCTGAGCAAGGTTGAGATCGCTTGCGACGACATGCTGGCCCAGATCTTTTCACGCCCCGTGGGTGCGCCGATGTACTGGATCCGTCGGCGGCGCTCGATCGACGGCCGGGCTGTGCTGATCGAGAGCATCATCGTCGATGCGTCCCTGGCGCCGGGCCTGGTGGAACACGATTTAGACGGCTCGCTGACCAGCGTCCTGAAATCGGTCTATGGCATAGGCGTGGCGCGCAACAAGGTCGACATGCAGCCCTGCGCCCTGACCCGCGACGAGGCCGAGGCCCTGCGGGTCAAGTCGGGTTTGCCGGGCCTCAGCGTGATCCGAACCTGCTACGACGCCCAAGGTCGCGTGGTCGAGTTCGACCGCGAATACTGGCGTCACGACGCCTTGAAGGTCAGCGTCGATATCCGCGTGCGGTAGGCTGTGAAAAGGGTGGTTTCACGCCCGCGACTGCGTCATCTGGCTGTCGCGGATTTGGTATAGACCAAAACGCTCGATCAAGGGACGTTTCATGATTTCAGGTCCTCGACGCTGGCTGGAGCGAGCCAACCCGCTGGCGTTCACCCTGTTCGCCGGCTTGGCGGGCTTCTGCGCCTATTTCTCGATGTACGCTTTTCGAAAGCCGTTCGCGGCGGCGACCTTCGGCGCGGTCGATGGCTGGGCCTTCGTCCTCGACTACAAGATCGCCCTCGTCCTGGCCCAGGTCGCCGGCTACGCCATATCGAAGATGATCGGCGTCAAGCTGATCTCCGAGATCGCCCCAGCCCGGCGCGGCGTGGCGATCCTGGGACTGATCGCCTTTTCCTGGCTGGCCCTGGTGCTGTTCGCGATCCTGCCCGCCCCGTGGAACGTTGCGGCGCTGTTCCTCAACGGTCTGCCGCTGGGCCTGATCTGGGGCCTGGTGTTCGGCTACATGGAAGGTCGGCGGGTCTCGGAAGTGCTGGGCGCGATCCTCTGCGCCAGCTTCATTCTGTCCTCGGGTGTGGTGAAGTCGGTCGGCAAATGGCTCCTGGTCGTGGAGCATGTCAGCCCCTTCTGGATGCCGGCCGCCACCGGCCTGCTGTTCATGCCGTTACTGGCCGTGTCGGTGTGGGCCCTGACCCAACTGCCGCCGCCCAACGCCGCCGACGAGGCCGCCCGGGTCCGCCGCCAGCCGATGGACGGGGCGCAGCGCCGGGCGTTCTTCGCCACCTACGCGCCGGGCCTGGTGCTGCTGGTCCTGGCCTATGTGCTGCTGACCGCGTTCCGCGACTTCCGCGACAATTTCGCCGCCGAGATCTGGGCCGCGATGGGCTTTGGCCAGGCCTCGGACGTGTTCACGGCCAGCGAGTTGCCGGTCGCGGTCATCACCCTGGGCGTCATGGCCGCCGTGATCCTGGTGCGCGACAATCTGAGAGCCTTGCTGGTGATGCACGGCGTCATCCTCGCGGGCTTTGTTCTGCTGGGCGTCTCGACCCTGGCCTTCCAGGCTCACCTGCTGTCGCCCCTGGTCTGGATGATACTGACGGGCGCGGGCCTCTACATGGCCTACACGCCGTTCAACGCCATGCTGTTCGACAGGATGATCGCCTTCAGCGGCCAAATCGGCACGGCGGGCTTTCTGATCTACGTGGCCGACGCCTCGGGTTATCTCGGCAGCGTCGCCCTGCTGGTCTGGCGCAACTTCGCCATGGTACGGTTGGACTGGCTCGGCTTCTTCATCGCCAGCGCCTATGCCACCAGCGTCGTCGGCGCCGTTTGCACGGGCCTGGCCGGCGTCTACTTCCTGCGCCGTCGTCCGACACGTGACGCCCATGCTCTGACGACGGCCACTGCCAAGGATGCGCTCACCTGACGTTGCGACCTGAGTGCTAGTCCCCTGCTCGTTGACGAGGGAAGTCACGGCTTCGAGGGGGTTCAGAAGCCATTCCGTCAAGGCGCTTTTTCTTGCGTCTTGCGCTGAGCGATTGCTCGTCTCGATAGTTGAGCGGCTGTTCCAGAGGTAGGCCGAGCGTAGCGCGATCGCCTCCGCTTTGATCTGCCGCCGATGCGGGCCAAAGTCGCAACTGATCGATCTTGCGGCG
>JACMOF010000358.1 GCA_014378155.1 Caulobacter sp.
AGCATCAGGGTGATGGCCAGGATCGTCGGGCTCATCTTGCCTTCGCGCTCAACGATCCGGCCCAGGGGGGCCAGCAGGCGCGGACCGAAAAAGGCCAGGAACAGGGCGTAGGCCACGCCGCCGCCGATCGCCAGGACCGCCACGCCAGGGCCGCCGCCGAAGGTGGCCAGCACCACGGCCAGCACGCACCACGACACCGCGTCGTCAAAGGCGCCGGCCGTCAGCGACAGGGTGCCCAGCGAGGTCTTCGCCAAACCCCGCTCATTGATGATCCGAGCCAACATCGGGAAGGCGGTCAGGGCGATGCAGGCGCCCAGGAAGAGGGTGGCGTTGGCGCGCGAGATGCCCTCGGCGAACAGGCCAGGCACCTTCAGCAGGAAGGGGGTGATGGCGACGGCGATCAGGAACGGCGCGATGATGCCGGCCAGAGAGACGCTGGCGGCGCTCTTGGCCTTGGCCTTGAAGTGCGCGGCCTGGAAGCTGGTGCCGACCATGAACATGTACAGGCCCACGCCCAACTGGGCGCCGACATAGAGGACGTTCTTGGTTTCCTTGGGAAACAGCATGCCCTGGAAGTGCGGGAACACAAGGCCCAGCAAGGACGGGCCCAGGACCACGCCGGCGATCATCTCGCCCACGACCTGGGGCTGGCCCAGAAGCTTCTGACCTAGCCAGCCGACCACGCGGCAGGCCAGCAGGATCACCGCCAGCTGCAGGAAGAAGTGAACGCTGAAATCGCCCGGCGCATAGCTGTGCGCGGCGGAGGCGGTGGCCGGCCCGTGCGGCGCGAGAATGCCGCTGACGGTGCTGACAAGACTGGCGATGATGTCGGACACGTACTGTCCCCCCTTGTGAAAACCCCTCGGCGTTGACCGCCGTTGACGCCAAGCCGCGCAGACTTAGCTTTGGCTCGCAAGTTGAAATTCCGTTTTTGACGTGGTTGTACAGAAGATTGTTTTTGCTGGCTTATTCCCTGTTGCCGGAAGGTCACAATGTAGTAACGTACCTACAAGACAGCCTTGTCAATGTAGGTATTTGGATCCGTGAAAGTCATCTCCAGCCGCGACTTCAACCAGGATGTCAGCCGGGCCAAGCGCGCCGCGCGGATCGAGCCGGTGTTCGTCACCGATCGCGGCAAGGCGACTCACGTGCTGATGAGCGTGGAGACCTATCGCCGGCTGACCGGCCAGACCGAGACCATAGTTGACCTGTTGGCCATGCCAGGACTTCCGGCCATCGACCTCGACGCCGCGCGTTCGGATGACGCCTGGGACCGCCGGAGCGGCGGCTGATGTACCTGCTCGACACCGACATCGTCTTCGAGCTGCGCAACGCCAAGTCGGGCGGGACCGACCCGGGGCTGGCCGGCTGGGCGGGCGGGGTGGCGCGGGCCAGCCTTTTCATCTCGGCGCTCACCTTGCTGGAGCTGGAGACTGGGGTAGGGCGCGCCGAGCGTCGAGACAAGACCCACGGCTTGGCCCTGCGAGCCTGGCTGGACGTCCAGGTCGCGCCGGCCTTTGACGGCCGCATCCTGCCCGTCGATGCGGCGGTGGTTCGCCGCTGCGCCCAGCTGCCGCACGGGGGAGGGCGCGACGCCCTGCTGGCCGCCACGGCCCTTGAGCACGGCCTGACCCTGGTGACGCGCAACATCGCGGCCTTCAAGGCCACGAAGGTCAAGCTGTTCAACCCTTGGGGCTACGCCCCCGACGCCGCCAGCGAAGACGAGGACTGGGGCCAGGCCGCCAAGGCCGGCTCGCACTGGTTGAAGAACATTTTTGTGCGGGGGTAGGGGGCGTCACATCTCGGAGAGAGGTCATCGACCTTTCCAGCGCGTTCCTTCTCCCGCAAGGGGAGAAGGAAATCGCGGCGCTGGAATGAGCGGCGGATCTACGCCGCCGGCAGCTTCGCGCCCGCGGCGCCCACCCAGGTGATGATGTCCGCCAGTGTCTTGCTGTTGGCCTGGTCATAGGCCTGGACGATCGCGCCGACCCGGTTGTCCGACGCCTTGACCCGCGTCTGGAACACCTTGTCGCCGAGCAGGGCGCGGTCGCCGTTGCGGGTCATGACGGCCCGGATCTCGACCAGCACCTCGGGCGCCGCCTTGGGGCCGTCGACATAGTCGGTCTCGAAGGCGCGGACCTCGAGGCGCAGGGCCATGGCGGCCTTGCCGGTTTCGCCGCGGGTGACCAGGCGGGCGGGGCTGCTCTCGGCCTCGAAGGCCCGGGCGGCGGCTTCGTCGAACAGCACGATGGCCGGCGACACCCAGCGGGCGCCGGCGATATAGGCGGCCTCGCCATTGGTGAAGGTCAGCAGCCGGTCGCCCATGGCCGCGCGGGTGAAGACGGTCGGGGTCTTGAACACCCCGAACGACTTCTCCACCAACGCGCTGGTCGCGGCCGGGGCCACCGTGCCGAAGCGGTAGAGGCCCGACGGATCCGCCTTGGGGAACAGGCTGATGCAGCCGGTGAGGGCCAGGGCCGTAGCGGCGACCGCCAGGGATCGCAGGGCGACGCGCCCAACGCTCATGGAAAGAGTGCTCACGGCTGGACCTCCAGTTCCTTGGCCGGCGCCTTGCTGACCAGGGCGCGCGGGTTCTGTTCGACCTCGCCGACCAGGCGGTCGAGCGACTCGGCGGCCGATTGCAGGGTGACGACGGCGGCCGACAGCTGGGGCAGGCCGGTGGTGGCGAAGTCGCTGGTCGGGCCTTCCAGCTTGCCGACCATGCCGCGCACGTCCTTGGCGGTGGCCTTCAACTCGTCGGCGGCGTCGCCCAGATTGGCCAGGGTCCGCTTGGCGTCGCCATTGACCAGGCCATTGGCCGAGTCGGACAGCTGGCCGATCCGCGTCGAGGTGGCTTCGATGCTCTGCAGGGCCTGCTGGGCGTCGGCGATGATCTCCTTGCGCTCGCGCAGCTCGGCGGTGACCGACTGCACGTCGCTGATCGCGGCGCTGACCGTCTTGACGTTGTCATCCGACAGCACGCGGTTGATGCGGTCCAGCGCCTCAATGGTGCGGGTCAGCACCGTGCCGCCGCCCTCCAGCAGGTCCGAAAGCGCGCTGCGCTGGCTGCGGATCACCGCCACCTCGTCCTTCTTGACCGTGCTCTTCAGCAAGGGCTTGGCGGGCGCGCCGGCGGTGATCTGGATGTAGTTGACGCCCGTGATGCCCTGGGGCTCCAAGGTGGCGAAGCTGTCCGTCTTGATCGGCACGTCCGAGGTGACGCGCACCCGGGCGATGACCCGGTTGGGGTCACTCTTGTCCAGCGCGATCTTGGTGACCTCGCCGACCTTGATGCCGTTGAAATGCACCTCGCCGCCGTCCTGCAGGCCGCGAACGGGCCCGACGAACAACACGTCGTAAAGGTCATACTCCTGGTTGAAGCTGAGCTTGGCCAGCCAGACGACGAAGATCAGCAGACCCATGAACAGGATCAGCGTCGCTCCCCCGACCAGGGCGTAGTTGGCGTTTCTTTCCATTAACTCGTCCTTGGTGTCGCCTGCGGCGCGGGTTGAGGCGTCGCCTTGCCGGCGGCCGCGCGACCGCGCGGTCCCATGAAATACTCTTGAATCCAGGGGTGGTCGTTCTTCTCCAGCTCCTGGGCGGAGCCGGTGGCGACCACATGCTTGTCGGCGATCACCGCGATGCGGTCGGTGATCTCGTAGAGGGTGTCCAGGTCGTGGGTGATCATGAACACGGTCAGGTCCAGGCTGTCGGACAGGTCCTTGATCAGGGTGTCGAAGGCTGCGGCGCTGATCGGATCCAGGCCGGCCGTCGGCTCGTCGAGGAACAGCAGCTCGGGGTCCATGGCCAGGGCCCGTGCCAGGCCCGCGCGCTTGCGCATGCCGCCCGACAGCTCGGCGGGCTTCAGATTGCCGGCCCGGGCGGGCAGGCCAACCAGGGCGATCTTCAGGTCGGCCAGGTGGTCGATCTCTCGCCTGGGCAGGCGGGTATGTTCGTGCAGCGGCGCGGAGACATTCTCCCGCACGGTCAGGTTCGAGAACAGCGCGCCCTGCTGGAACAGCACGCCCCAGCGCCGCTCGATGACGTTCCAGCGCTTGCGCGAGGCGTCGGCCATGTCCTGGCCAAACAGCTTGACCGTGCCGCCGTCGGGGACCTTCAGGCCGATGATGGTGTTGAGCAGCACCGACTTGCCGGAGCCCGAACCGCCGACCACGCCCAGCACCTCGCCGCGATTGGCGGTCAGGTTTAGGTTTTCGTGGATGATGTTGTCGCCAAACCGCGAGACCAAGCCCGTGACCCGGACCGGCGGCGCCTCGGCGGTCGATGGGGCTTGGTCTTCGGCGGGAGCGGCGATGACCGAAGTCATACGTCTATCTCCATGTAGACCAGGGCGAAGATCGCATCGATGGCGATGATCGCGAAGATGGCCTGGACGACGGCGGAGGTCACGCGGCGGCCGAGAGATTCGACGTCATTGCCGACTTCCATGCCCTGGCGACAGCCAATGGCGGCGATGACCATGGCCATCACCGGCGCCTTGGACATGCCGATCCAGAAGTGCTGCACGCCGACGCTGTCGTTCATGCGCTGCAGGAAGAAGCCCGGCGACAAGTCCAGCACCGCCCAGGTCACCGCAATGCCGCCCGCGAGGCCGGCCAGGGTGGCCACGAACGTCAGCAGGGGAATCGTGATCAGCAGGGCGGTGAAGCGCGGCAGGACCAGGGCTTCGTAGGGGTCAACGCCCATCACCTGCATGGCGTCGATTTCCTGGTTCATCTTCATCGAGCCGATCTCGGCCGCGAAGCTGGAGGCCGAACGCCCGGCCAGCAGGATGGCGGTAATCAGGATGTTGAACTCGCGCAGCACCGAAATGCTGACCAGCTCGACCGCGAACACCTGGGCCCCGAACTGGGTCAGCAGGTTGGCGCCCAGCAGGGCCACGACCGCGCCGATGAAGAAGGTGGTGGTGGCCACGATCGGAATGGCGTCAAGCCCGGCGCGCTCGGCCAGCGAGAAGACCGGGGCCCAGCGAATGCGGCTGGGCTTGGCAATGCAGCGGCCGATGGCCACCAGCAAGTGGCCCAGGAAGGCGAGGGTGCTGTAGAGATCGTCGCCCAGGCCATACACGCCGCGGCCAATGCGTTCGAGCAGGGCCTGGAAGCCGCGACGGGGCGGGGCGGCCTCCGGCTCGACCTGGACGGCGTCGCCGACCAGTTTCAGCAGGCGCTCGGTCTGGCTGCTGGCCTTGATGTGACCGGCTGTGACCCGGCCGTCAGCGGCGCGGATGATCGCATAGGCCCCGGCTGTGTCGCAGCGAGTGAGGTTGGTCAGGTCCAGATCGACGGCGTCCGAGCCATCCAAGGCGCCGACAAGACGCTCGCCGGCGTCGACCATGCCGCGCGCGGTCCAGTCGCCGGAAAGCACGGCTGTGCGATGGCCGTCGATGTCCTCGAAGGTAAAATCAGCCGGCGCGCCCATGAAGCCCTTAGGTCTCTCTTTCCAGACGTCGCAACCCTAGCAAAGAGGTCGACCAAAGCCCAAACGCACCAAGGTCGCGCTTGTTGCGCGCCGTGATAGACGCGCCTGCCACGTCACGCCAGCAGCCTCGTCGCCGATCGCCCTATCGGCGCCCTGTTCCAAGGCGAAAAGGCCAATCGGCGCCGTCCAGGCCGCGTTCGGTAGCGCGGTGACGTCGGGTTACTTTAGAAGGCCAGCATGTATTCGAGTTCCGTGAATCGGCGCGCGGCGCTCGGCAAGCTTTCGCTATCGGCCGTGCTGGCCCTGGCCCCCCGGCTGGCGATGGCGCGGGCCGGGGAGGAAGCCGAGGTCGAGGACGCCGCCGAGCCCTTTTCCGTCGGACTGCTGCGCGAACGCGCCCGGCGACTGGCCGTGACTTCCTATATCCAGCCCGCGCGCCAGCCGGCCCTCTCGGGTCTGTCCTACGACGACTATTTCCGCATCCGCTTCCGGCCCGAGGCGGACCTGTGGAAGGACCGCCGTCCCTCCTTCCGCGCGGAGTTCTTCCCGCCCGCCTATCTCTATTCCCTCCCGCTGCCGATCCACGAGGTCGCCGCAGGGCTGGCCCGGCCGATCGCCTTCGACCCGGCGATGTTCGACATTCCCGGCGAGCATGCTGATGTCGCCAAGGCCTGGAACGGCTTTTCGGGCTTCCGCCTGCTCTATCCGCTGAACGACGCCGACAAGCTGGACGAGATCGCGGTGTTCCAGGGCGCCAGCTATTTCCGCAGCCTGGGCCGCGGCCAGCGCTACGGCCTCTCGGCGCGCGGCCTCGCGATTGGGGCGGGTGAGCCCAACGAGGAGTTTCCCGACTTCATCGCCTTCTGGCTCGAGCGGCCCCAAAACACCAGTGAGGCCCACCAAGGCGAGGCAGTGGTCGTCCACGCCCTGATGGACAGTCCCAGCTGCGCCGGCGCCTACAGCTTCACGATCCGCCCGGGCGAGGACGTGGTGTTTGACGTGACGGCGTCCATCTTCCCGCGCGTGGCCATGGCCAAGGCCGGCGCAGCGGGGATGAGCAGCATGTTCCTGTTCAACGTGGCCGCCGCCTCGCCGGTCGATGACTTCCGCACCGCCGTGCATGACAGCGACGGCCTGGCGATCTGGACCGGGGCCGACGAGCATCTGTGGCGGCCACTGCAGAACCCCAAGGCCCACCGGCTCAGCAATTTCCCCGACGAGAACCCCAAGGGCTTTGGCCTAGTGCAGCGAGCCCGCGCCCTGGAAGACTTCGGTGACTTGCAGGCCCGCTACGACCTGCGGCCCAGCCTGTGGGTCGAGCCCCTGGACCCCTGGGGCAAGGGCGCCGTCCATCTGGCCGAGCTGGCGACCACCAAGGAGAGCGACGACAACATCGCCATCTTCTGGCGGCCAGAACAGCCGTGGGCGGCGGGCTCGCAGGTCGATCTGCGCTACCGCCTGCACTGGGGCCAGGAGCGCTTCGCCACCCCCGGCGCGCGGGTGTTCCGCACGCGCACAGGCGCCGACGCCCAGGCGGGCCTGCGGCTGTTCACCGTCGACCTGCAGGGCGGGGCGCTCGCCGAGGGCTTGGACGGGGTGGCCCTGGAGGTCGAGGCGACGGGCGGCGAGATCGCCTGGCGGGCCCTGTCGCCCTATCCGGAAGACGCCTCGGCGCGGGCGGCGTTCGGGCTGAAGCCGGCGGCCACGAACGTGGACCTGTCGCTGCGGCTGCTGCGCGGCGGGGCGCCGATTTCGGAGACATGGCGCTATCTGTGGAGCGCCTGAATGCCAAGCTTCAATCTTGGTTAATGAATTCCCGTCACGGCTCTCTGCAACAGATTTCGTGAATCGGAACTCCTCGCATGAGCGCCAACCCGCAACTCGACCAGCGCATGGCCTTCATGCGTTTCGATCATCGGTCGAGGACGGCTTTGCAGGCGGCCAAGCCGGCCCTCGACGCCGCGATCCCCTCGGCGTTGGACAGCTTCTACGTCCAGCTGAAAGGCTTCGCCGAGACTAGCGGTCTCTTCCAGGGCGGGCGCGGTGAAAGCGCCCAGGCCCGCCAGGTGGCGCACTGGAAGCGGATGACCTCGGGCGATCAAGGCGCCGACTACCTGCAGGCGGTCGAGCGCGTCGGCCAGTCCAACGCCCGCGCGGGCCTTGAGCCGCGTTGGTCGATCGGCGGCTACGCCCTGGTCGTCGAAGGCTTGATCCGCGCCGTGCTGGCCAAGCGCCGCAAGGGCGGGCTGTTCGGCGGCGGCAAGGCCGACATCGACGGCGCCGATCAGGTGGTGGCCCTGACCAAGGCGGTGTTCCTCGACATCGACCTGTCGGTCTCGGCCTATTTCTCGGTGCTGCTGGAAGAACGCGATCGGCTGGAGGCCGAGCGCCAGGCCTACGACCGCCAGCGCGCCGCGGCCATCGCCGCCCTGGGCGTGGCCCTGTCGCGCCTGGCGCCCGGCGACCTGTCGGCGCGGGTTGAGGGCGTGCTGTCAGCCGAGTTCGAGAGCTTGAAGAGCGACTTCGACAACGCCGCCGCAGCGCTCGACAAGACCATGAACGCGGTGACCCGCGCCCCCTGGGGCATCCGCGCCGGGGCCGACGACATCGCCCACGCCGCCGACGACCTGGCCCAGCGGACC
>JACMOF010000359.1 GCA_014378155.1 Caulobacter sp.
AGGCCGGTCGCGGCGGTTTTCGTTCGGGAGACCCCTCATCCGTCGGCCTTCCGCCGCCACCTTCTCCCGCAAGGGGAGAAGGCGCCCCTACCCCCGCACGAAGATGTTCTTCAGCCAGTGCGAGCCGGCCTTGGCGGCCTGGCCCCAGTCCTCGTCCTCGCTGACGGCCGCGTCGGGAGCATAGCCCCACGGGTTGAACAGCTTGACCTTCGCGGCCTTGAAGCCGGCGACGTCGCGGGTCACCAGGGTCATGCCGTGCTCCAGGGCGGTGGCGGCCAGCAAGCCATCTCGTCCGCCGTGCGGCAGT
The DNA here is from genome assembly GCA_014378155.1 of Caulobacter sp. Classification (GTDB taxonomy): domain Bacteria; phylum Pseudomonadota; class Alphaproteobacteria; order Caulobacterales; family Caulobacteraceae; genus Caulobacter. The sequence continues at coordinate 308 of JACMOF010000359.1, forward strand.
TGGGCGCAGCGCCGGACCACGGCGGCGTCGACCGGCAGGATGCGACCATCGAAGGCTGGCCCCAGTTGGCCGTCCAGCCAGGCGCGCAAGGCCAGTCCCTGCGCCTTGTCCCGACGTTCGACCCGCGAAACGCCGGTTTCGAGCTCCAGCAGGGTGATGGCCGAGAGGAACAGGCTGGCCCGCGCCACGCCGCCCGCCCAGCGGGTCAGGCCCCGATCCGTTGCGCCCGACTTGGCGTTGCGCAGCTCGAAGACGATGTCGGTGTCGAGCAGGTACATCAGCCGCCGCTCCGGCTGTCCCAGGCGTCGGTCGAACGCGCGCCGTCCAGATCAATAGGCGGCAGGTCGATGGCGGCCAGACCCGGCATGGCCAGCAGATCGACGATGGTCTCGGTCTGACCGGTCAGCCGTCGATAGGTCTCCACGCTCATCAGCACGTGAGTCGCCTTGCCGCGGTCGGTGACGAACACGGGTTCGATCCGAGCGGCGCGCTTGGCCTGGCTGACATCCTGGTTGAAGTCGCGGCTGGTGATGACTTTCACGGACCTACATACCTACATTGACAAGGCTGTCTTGTAGGCACGTTACTACATTGTGGCCTTGCGGCAACAGGAAATAAGCGAGCAAAAACAATCTTCTGTAAGGCGCCGTCAAAAAGACGTTTCCGGCTTGCGCCCAAAAGCCAAGTCTGCGCGGCTTGGACACAACGGCGGTCAACGCCGAGGGGTTTTCACAAAGGGGGGACGCGCTTTGTCCGATCTCATCGCCAATCTTGTCAGCACCGTGGGCGGCGTTCTCGCGCCGCACGGGCCAGCCACCGCCTCCGCCGCGCACAGCTATGCGCCGGGCGATTTCAGCGTGCACTTCTTCCTCCAGCTGGCGGTGATCCTGCTGGCCTGCCGCGTGGTCGGCTGGCTGGGCCAGAAGCTGCTGGGCCAGCCACAGGTGGTGGGCGAGATGATCGCTGGCGTGGTCCTGGGCCCGTCCCTGCTGGGCCTGCTGTTCCCGCACTTCCAGGGCCTGCTGTTCCCCAAGGAAACCAAGAGCGTGCTCTATGTCGGCGCCCAACTGGGGGTGGGCCTCTACATGTTCATGGTCGGCACCACCTTCCAGGCGGCCCATTTCAAGGCCAAGGCCAGGAGCGCGGCCAGCGTCTCGGCCGCCGGCATCATCGCGCCGTTCCTGATCGCCGTGGCGATCACCCCCTTCCTGCTGAAAGTGCCCGGCCTGTTCGCCGCGGGCATCTCGCAGGCCAACGCCACCCTGTTCATGGGCGCGTGCATCGCCCTGACCGCCTTCCCGATGCTGGCGCGGATCATCAATGAGCGCGGCCTGGCCAAGACCTCGCTGGGCACCCTGTCCCTCACGGCCGGCGCCTTCGACGACGCGGTGTCGTGGTGCGTGCTGGCCGTGGTGCTCGCCACCTTCGGCGGCGGCCCCGGCGTGGCCATACTGGCGATCGGCGGCGGCGTGACCTACGCCCTGTTCCTGGCCTTTTTCGGTCCGCGCCTGCTGGCCCCCCTGGGCCGGATCGTTGAGCGCGAAGGCAAGATGAGCCCGACGATCCTGGCCATCACCCTGATGCTGTTCTGCCTGTCGGCCTTCCTGATGGACGCCGTCGGCATCCACGCCATCTTCGGCGGCTTCATGCTGGGCGCCGTCATGCCGCGCGGCCTGTTCGTCGAGGAACTCAAGAAGAAGGTCGAGCCGCTGGCCGTCGTCCTGCTGCTGCCGATGTTCTTCACCTATTCGGGCCTCAACACCCGGATGGACATGGTCAACTCGCCCCAGCTGTTGCTGATCGCGATCGGCATCCTGTTCGCCTCCATCCTGGCCAAGGGCGTGGCCTGCTACGCCGCCGCCCGCCTGTCGGGCGAGGACAACCGAACGGCCCTGGGCATCGGCGCCCTGATGAACTCGCGCGGCCTGATGGAATTGATCATCATCAATATCGGCCTGCAGAAGGGCATCATCGGCCCGACCCTGTTCTCGATGCTGGTGCTGATGGCCATCGTCACCACGGTGATGGCCAGCCCGCTGTTCGAGGTGGTCTACGGCAAGAAGGCGCGGGAGCGCGGCGAGCTCGAAGCGCTGGACGGAGCCGCGGCCAAAGCCGCCTAGAGCAAGCCGCGCGATATAGAAATCGCACGGCTTGCTCTAGATTTTTGTTTTCGCATCGCTTTTGCGCAAAACCGGTGGCCACTTTTCCGCGCGATGCTCTAGGCAAGGTCTTGAAAGCCGCTTGCCTTAGCCTCGCTCCTCTGGAGCGGGGCCCTTCTTATACGTCCGCTTCCGAGGCCAGGTCCTGCGGTGGCGCGTGAGGAGCTTGCTTGAGCCCGACGAGCCCTTCGAAGGCGAGCGTTTTGACACCTGTCCAGAACTCGCAATAGTCGCGCCACAGGTCCGGCACGAACCAGGCCCCATGGCGGTAGGGAGCCGGCGTACCGATCCGCATGGCTTCCCGCGGGGCGCCGCGCCACGTCCCGAACAGACGATCCCAGATGGGCAGGAGGGCGAGGTTGATCGGCATCCGGTTGAGGCTGTGATGCAGGCGGTGGTGCAGCGGCGACTGCACGACCCAACGGCCGACCCAGCCGAAGTTGGACTCGATCCGCGAGTGAATCAGAAGCCGAATGATGATGATCACGATGCCGGTTTGGGCCAGGGCCGCGGGGTCCGAACCCAGCAGAACGCCCGGCAGGATGGCGCCGACCACGGCAGTGAACATCGCCGGGTGTACGCGGGCGGCGGTCAGGACCGAGAACGACTCCGCGGCGTGATGGAACCGGTGCAGCGGCCAGAACACGCGCGAGTGGTCCAGGCGATGGCTCCAATAGTCGAGCAGCGTGTAAAGCAGGAACAGGATCGCGGTTTGAAGCAACAGGGGGGCGCCGGCGATGCTGATGTCGATCCCGGTCGCGTCGGCGAAAAGGCATCGCAGCCCTTCGCCCGAAACGTACACGACGCCGAAACTCATGATCCCGGCGACCATGGTCGAAACCGGCGCCAGCTGGAAAAAGTAACAGGCCAAGTCGGACCAGCCCGAAGCGGTGCGCTCGACCAGCAGGTGCCGCACCGAGCTCTCCCGCCACCCCACCCACAAGTACTCGACCAGGAAGACGGCGGGCAGCAGGGCGCCGAGTTCCAGCGTGCGGTCGATCACGCGCCGGTGCACCTCATGCACCAGCTGGACGTGTCCGAAGAGATGCAGAACCACGGTGTCGGGAACGAGATGGCGCAGGGTCCACCAGCCCAAAGCCAGCAGGGCCAGGTGGGTGGCGACGAGCGACAACGCGACGGGATGAAACAGCCGGCGAATCGTCACGAAGAAAGGACCCAGCGCTCTCGCTGCCGAGATTGGTCCGCTATGATCCACTCGCCTATCCCTCGCCCCCAAAGCATTCGGCACTCGCACAACGAGAGCAAGAGTTGAGCCAATAGCCCTAAGGAGCCGTTCACGGCGCAGCTTCGCTTGAGACAAAAGATGTCGAGCCCGTCGTCCGCCTCGTTTCAGGCGCTCTCCAGAGCCCGATCGAACCCGAACCGGTTGATCTGCGCGATCAGGTCGCGGTGGCTGGGCAGGTCCTGGGTGGCGCGTTCGCCAAAGCCGCGGATCTTGCGAAATAGGGTTTCGGCCGCCGCGACGTTGGGGAACTCCGCCCGTCCCTGCGACAGGTCGGTTTTGAAGCCCATGCCGTAGAGGATGTACTGGTAGTTGAAGAAGGCGAAGGTCTCGAGATCCAGGATGAAGTCAAACCGCGTCGGCGGGCGATAGCGCCATTGCTCAAGTAGATCGGCCAGCCGGTCGGGGATCGAGGCCGGATTTCTGTTGTCGCGCCAGAATGGCTCGGCGCGCTGGCTGATGCAGTAGTGCAGCTTGAGAAAGGTGATGATGTTGTCGTAGCGGGCCGTCATCAGTTCGTTGAAGCGGAAGGCGGGGGCTCCGATCGGCCCGTTATGGGGGAAGAGCTCGGCGATCATCGCCACCGCCGCCTCGATCAAGACCACGCCGGTCGATTCCAAGGGCTCCAGAAAACCAGCCGACAGGCCCACGGCGACGCAGTTCTTCACCCACTGCTTCTGACGATAGCCGGCATCGAAGGCGATGCTGCGCGGGGCGATCTCGGCGGCGGTGTCGCCGATGTAGCCGCGCAGAATCGCCTCGGCCTGGTCGTCGTCCATGTGGCCGCTGGAATAGACGCAGCCGATTCCCCGGGCGCCGTTCAGGCCGATGTCCCAGGTCCAACCCGCCTCGTGCGCAGTGGCGATCGTAAAGCTCTGGATCGGCGCGTCGGGACGATCATAGGGGATCTTGCAGGCGATGGCCCGGTCGGCGAACAGAATATCGCGCACCGACTTGAAGGGCGACTGCATGGCCTTGCCGATCAGCTCGGCGTGGAAGCCCGTGCAGTCGATATAGAGATCGGCCTCCAGCCGGCCATGCTCGACAGAGATCACGTGGTCAATCGCGCCGGTTGCGTCCAGTTCCACCGTTTGCAGCGCGCCCTTCAGATGACGCACGCCCAGCTCGACGGCGCGTTCGGCCAGAACCTCGGCCAGCCGCGCCGAGTCGAAATGGTAGGCATAGTTCAGCGGACCGGCGAAATTGCCCTCGTGCGGACGCTTAGGCGCCCGCTGGGCGTCGGCGACCCGCGACTGGATGGTCATGGCCTCGGCGAACGGCGCGCGCGTCGCCTCGTCCTGCAGCAACCAGTACGGCGCCAGGCTGGAGCCGTCGGTCGAGAACGGCGCCTCAAAGGGATGGAAGAAGTGGTGGCGGGCGCCGTCCTTAGGCGTCTGCGCCCAGTCGTTGAAGCGGATGCCCTGCTTGAAGGTGGCCGAGGTCTCGCGGATGAAACGCGCCTCGTCGATGCCCAGGAATTGCAGGGTGTTGCGGATGGTCGGGAAGGTGGCCTCGCCAACACCGATGATACCGATGTCGGGCGACTCCAGCACGGTGATGTCCAGGCGCGCGTGCTCGGCCACTTGCAGATGCTTGGCCAGGTAGGCCGCCGTCAGCCAACCCGCTGTCCCGCCGCCGACGATGAGGAGGCTACGTCTACGATCCATGTCGTCTGATTAGCGGTTTTGATCGGTTTCGGCCCGCGAAATCGGGCGCCGTCGGCCTCGAAGCGAGGCCCTACAGCGCCGACAGCGGCTCGGCCGCCGCGCCATAGCCGGCGTCGGGCTGGATGCGCAGCGACGCCCCCTCGACCCACGGCTCGACCGTGACCAGCGGTCGGCTTCGCGCGGTGCCGATGGCGGCGGTCGGGCTCGCGCTTTCGGCAAGCAATTGCAGGTTCATCCGGGTGGGGAAGATCACCTTCCGTTCGCCGGACGCCGCCAAGGCCAGGGCCTCGCCGGGCGCGATCCACTCGGCGTCGACCGCCTCGTGGCCGTCGCAGATCGCCAGTTGGGCCAGGGGCGCGTGGGCGACGTAGAACCAGGTGTCGAAGCGCTTGGTCATCAGCGGCGGGGTGATCCAGCGGGCGAAGATGGTCAGGGCGGCCAGGTCCAGCTTCAGCCCCAGATCACGCACGACGTCGAGGAAGGTCACGCGGTCGTCGGCGACGGCGGCCCGCACGTCGATCGCCGCCTCGCCCACATAGGTCTCGCCTTCGGCGTCGCGGGCCAGCAGCACGCCGGCCTCCTCATAGGCCTCGCGGATCGCGGCGATGCGCAGGGCCGGGCCGTCCTCCCCGACGCTGTCCCAGCCGGTGGCGTGGTCGGTCCAGGCGGGATCATGGTCGCCGGCGTGGCTCTTGCCGCCCGGAAAGACCAGGGCGCCCGCCGCGAAGTCGATCTGGTGGTGTCGCTTGACCATCAGCACCTCGAACGGCGCATCGCGGAGAAGCAGGATGGTGGCGGCGGGCCTTATCGGCTCTTCGGGGCGCTCTGACATGGCGTCAGCTTGTCGGAAATGCGCGCGGTTGCCCAGAGGGTTCGAACGGATGTTCGGGTTAGCCCGCCGCGGCCGCTCCCTGGGCCTGTTCACCCAGCCGGTCCACCCGCGCCAGCAGATAGTCGGTATCCTCGCGCGACATCGCCGTGGACGAGCTGAGAAACCGCTGGATCATGTGCTCCTGGAAACGCTCGCGGTCGCCGGGACGGCCGTCATAATCCATAGCGTGGAAGGCGTCGACGCCGGCCCGCAGGGCTGGGAACAGGCGCGGTGGCAGGCCAGCCCGCTCGCAGATCGCCTTCAGGCCCAGGTCGCCAGCGTCGTGGATCATCAGCCAGGTGCGGTGATGCGGTACGCCAGCCAGCTCGGCCACGCCCCACTCGAAGAAGCTCATGTGGCCATGGGCCAGGGCCCGCAGCAGCAGCGACGGGGTCAGGCGCTTGACGCTGTTGAGGTGGGCGGCGAAGCCCTTGGCGTCGGCGGCGCGGCCGGCCTGATCGACGAGATCGATCGTGGCCCGCTCCTTGGCGCCCAGAATCAGTTCCAGCGTGCGCTCGGCCGACAGGGCATGGTGGTCTAGGATGTAGTCGCGCAGCTGGTCGCCGACCATGTCGATCAGGCGCTCGGTCACGGCCAGCGGCAGGCTCGTGCGATAGGCGACGGCGGTCAGCACCTTCTCCGAGGTGGAGAACAGGTCCAGCGCCTTTTGCAGCGCGGTCTCGGACATCCGGGCGTTGTCGTTGGCGCAGATGGTGGCGACCATCTCCTCCGACCCTTGCTCGACCAGCAGGGCGGTGACCTTGCTCGACAGCCTGGGACGCTTGGCCACCGCCATCTGCCGCATGGGGCCGCCGAGACGGACGATTTCGGCGAGATCGGCGTCGCTGAACACCGGCGAGAAGCTGATGATCGGCAGCGACACGCTCTCGACGTCGCGGGCAAGCTTGTTGGCGATGTCCGGCGGCAGCACCGGTGAGTTGCGCAGGGTCACGGCCAGGGCGCGGCGCACCAGCTCGGCGGCGTCTCCCGCCATCACCCGCAGGATTTCGTCCGCCAGCGTGCGTTGATCCTCGTCCAGCTCGGCGCGGTCGATGGTTCGACACAGCTTGTGGGCCGCCAGGGCGCGCTCGTCAGGGGTCGCGCCCTTCACCAGCATGCGGATATCTTGGTCGGTGAGGGCGGCGCGGGTGGTGGCCATGGGTGTCTCCCCTATCCCCCGGGGAACAGCGTGGAATCAGATCATCTCGCGTTAAGCTTAACGATTGTTTGTGCTCGAAGGGCTGTGGATTAACGATAAGCCGTAACGGGACGCAAACCGCGACCGCCTTAGGCTTCTCGGATACCCCGAGGAATCCGACCGTTGTTCGCCGAGCGCCGATCTCACGACCCCGCCTCGAGCGGCGCCGACGTCCGCATGGCGCTTGACGCCCAGGCCGCGCTTTTGCCTTACGCTCTGGCGGTATTCGCGGTCAGCCTGCCGATCTATGTCTGGGCCGGATCCTTCGCCGCCAATGCCGGCTGGCTGGCGATGAGCTTTAGCGTGTTCGCCATCAACTGGGGCATCTTCTACGGCGTCGTCGCCTGGCTGCGGACGCCAGCGGCCCAGGACGTGGCGCGGCGCTCGCGGGTGCAGGTGCTGTCGGGCCTGCTGTGGGCCGTGGCGGTCAGCCAGATGGCCGCCTTTGCCGATGGCGCGGGCGCGGCGCGCGAGACCCTGCTGCTGCTGGCTGTCGGCGCTTCGGTAGTCTGCATCTTCTTCTCCGCACCCAACCTCATCGCCCTGCTGATTACCGCACCGATCGCAGCCATGGGCCCGCTGGCCCTGCTGTTCTCACGCGCCGAGAGCCAGAGGGCCGGAACCATGGCCTGGGGCGCCATCGCCCTGGCCATGGCGCTGTCGCTGGTGCTCAACCGCATGCTGCGCCGCCAGCACGCCCTGGCCCTGGCCCACGAGGCCCTGCTTGAGGAGCGGCTGAGGGTGCTGGAGCACGCCGAGCGCGTCGCTCGCTCCAAGTCCGACATCGTCGCCACTCTCAGCCACGAGATCCGCAACGGCCTGACTGGCGTCACCCACGTTCTGGCCGCCGCCGCCGGCAAGGGCGGTCGCGTCGCGCCGTCGCGCGAACAGCTGAACGCCGCCCTCGACGCCGCCCAGGACCTGGTCGCCGTGCTCAACGCCACCCTGGACTCCGAAATCGCCGAGTCCGGCCGCCTCGCGGTCGAGGCGGTGGCCTTCGAACCCGTGCGCCTGATCCGCGACCTGGTCCTGCTCGACCGCCCGCACGCCATGGCCAAGGGTCTGGAGCTGAGCGTCCATATCGAGCCAGACCTGGAACACCGCCAACAGGGCGCCGCCATCGGCGACGCGCTCCGCACTCGCCAGATCGTCGCCAACATCGTCGGCAACGCCGTCAAGTACACCGTTCGCGGCCGTATTGAGGTGCGGGTCGAGCGGCGTGGCGACCAGATCGCCATCGCGGTGGCCGACACCGGTCCGGGTCTGTCGCCCGAGGAGATGGAGCAGGCGTTCCAGGCCTTCCAGCGCATCGAGCGCACCGGCGCCGGCGTCAACGGCGCGGGCCTGGGCCTGTCGCTGTCGCGGCAGCTGGCTCGGCTGATGGGCGGCACGCTGGAGGCCTCCAGCGCCGTGGGCGTGGGCAGTTGCTTCACCCTGACCCTGCCCTTCGACGAGTCCGTCGTCTGCGCGATCGAGACCGACCGCGAGGCCGCCCAGGCCGCTGAACCGGCTGGCGCCCCTCCGCGCAACCTGCGCATCCTGGTGGCCGAGGACGACGCCCTCAACGCCGCCATGCTGCGGGCCATCCTGGAGCAGCTGGGCCATCAGGTGGTGCACGCCCAGAACGGGCGCCGAGCCCTGGACCTGGCCAAGATCTGCGACTTCGACCTGGTGATGCTGGACGGCCGGATGCCGATCATGGACGGTCCCCAGACCGCCCGCGCCCTGCGCGACCTGGACGGCGCCAATCGCCATGTGGCGATCATCGCGGTGATCGGCGGCGACGCCGACGAGGCCCGCGAGTGCCTGGACGCCGGGGCCGACACCGTGCTGCGCAAGCCGGTCAGCGTCGCCGCCGTAGCCCGCGCCGTCGCCGACGCCGCCACCCTGGGCCGCAAGAGCGCCAACCAGGCGGCGGTCGCCTAGCCTCTTCCCAACAGACGTTTAAGTCGTCCACACTCCTCCCAACGATAAAACGGGAGGATGCGATGCTGCGCGATCTGCGGGTCATAGAGTTGGCCACCTATATCGCCGCCCCAGGCGCGGCCGGGATCATGGCCGACTGGGGCGCCGACGTGATCAAGATCGAGTCGCCCGACGGCGACCCGATGCGCGGCTTCTTCGAGAGCCTGGGCTCGGACCAGGACGCCAACCCGATCTTCGAACTCGACAACCGCGGCAAGCGCTCGGTAGTGCTCGACATCCGCTCTCCCGGGGGCAGCGCGGCGGCGAAGGCCCTGGTCAAGGACGCCGACATCTTCCTGACCAATGTGCGCCCCGCCGCTCTGGCGCGCGCCGGCCTCGACTACGAGACCTTGAAGGCGGTCAATCCGCGCCTGATCTATTGCAGCCTGACAGGCTATGGCCTGGAAGGCCCCGACGCCGACAAGCCGGGCATGGACGTGGCGGCCTTCTGGTCACGGGCGGGGGTGGGCGCGATCACCGCCCCCAAGGGTCAGGAGCCGTTCCCGATCCGCACCGGCATGGGCGACCACGTCACATCCTTGGCGACGGTGTCGGCGATCCTGGCGGCCGTGCACGAGCGCCAGCGCACCGGAGTCGGGCGGTTGGTCGAGACCTCGCTGCTGCGCACCGGCGTCTATGCGATCGGCTCGGACATGGCGATTCAGCTGCGGTTCGGGAAGCTGGCCTCGACCCGGCCTCGCAAGGAGGCCGTGCAGCCCCTGGCCAATTTCTTCAAGACCCGCGACGGGCGGTGGATATGCCTGCTGGCCCGGCAAGGCTCCACCGACTGGCGCCAGATCGCCGCCGCCGCCGGCCGCCCCGACCTGCCCGACGATCCGCGCTTCACGACGGCCCGCCTGCGCCGCGACAATACCTCGGCCCTGGTGGAGATCCTCGACCAGGCCTTCGCCGCCATGGACTACGAAGAGGCCAAGGCCGCCCTCGACGCCGGCGACATCACCTGGGCGCCCTGGCAGACGCCGCGCGATCTGGTCAGCGACCCGCAGGCGGCCGCGGCGGGGTGTTTCGTGGAGACCCCGGATGGGAAGGGCGGGACCTTCCCCGCCCCGGCGGGTCCGGCGCGGTTTCCGGGGTCGGAAGATGGGCCGAGGGGGCCGGCGCCTAAGCTTGGCGAGCATACGGCGGCGGTGTTGGCGGAGGCGGGCTACTCGGAGGACGAGATTGCAGGGCTGGCAAGCCCCTGAAACTTTCCCTCTCCTTTACGGGGAGGGAGAGGAAGATTTGCTACCGATTGCTCTTCGTCCCGTCGCCGGCGTCGGACAGCATGCGCAGCATCTCGGACGAGAACATCGAGCTGGTCATCCGCTGGGCGGACGAGCCGCCGCCGGCCGACGACAGGCCAAAGCCGTCATCGACCCCTTGCGAGCCGCGCAGGATCAGGTCCACCAGTTGCTGCTCTTGCTGGATGCGCTCCAGCCGGCGGCCCGTGGCATATTGCACGAAGCCTGTCTCTGCGGCGGGCGTCGGATCGGAGTCGGGGGTGACGCGCGTGGCGCCGCCGGTCCGCGTCAGGTTGGCATAGACCTCGCTGACCGTGGCGGAGCGGCCCTCGCGATAGAAGATCGAGCGGTTGGCGGCCGCCGCGTCGGGGAACATCGCGGCGGCGCTGGCCCCGGGGCTGGCGCCCACGGCCTCGATCAGCCGCGCCGAGCCCTGGGGTCCCAGGAAGTGGGCGGCGTAGAGCTCGCCGGCCGTCGGCGAGCGCCCAACCCGGCCGCGCAGGTAGGAGGCATGGTCGGAGGTCAGTTCGCCGGCCATCAGCGAGGCGGCGTGCGGATCCAACTTCAGGCTCAGCACCGCCTTGCGCGCCTCGTCGCCGGCCACCCGATACTTGCCGTCCGAACCCTGCTGGATCAGGTCGGCATAGCGGGCGTAGCCGTATTTGGAGCCGTGTTTTTTCAGCGTCGACAGCCAGGTCTGATCGACGAACTGGAACAGGCCCGACGCCGAGGAGGTGCCGGCCTTGGCGTTGGGGTTGAAGCCGCTCTCTCGCTTGGCCGCGCCCATCAGGAAGGTGAAGTCCACGCCCGTCGCGCTGGAGGCGCGCTGGATCGCCGACTCGACGACGCTGCGGATGGAGGTGACGTTGGCCATGCCCCGAATGTCTGACCGCACGTGGTTAATCGTGGATTAACCACGCCGCTCCGCCAGGCAGATTTTGCCTGTGGCGGGATGTCACAGTTACGTCTGTAATAAATTTAAGTTCGTAATATTTACAACCGTAATTCTTTGTGGGACGGAGGGGCGTCGGCCAGGAGCGGCCGGCCCCAAGGAGGTTTCCATGGTCACCCAAACCGCCGCGATTGGTTCCTATATCCCAGGCGTTGACGCCTCGCCCCCCAAGCCCTCCAAGGCGAGGCTGGGGGGGCCGGGGGCCGGGTGGGTCGGCC
>JACMOF010000360.1 GCA_014378155.1 Caulobacter sp.
CCTGACCTATGGCGGGCACGCCTACGAGTTCCAGGCCACGGGCCGGGGCGAGGAACGCGTCGCCAAGATGATGATCGCCCACAAGCCCTATGACGTGGCGGCCAATGGCCAGGGCGACTTCGAGATCAAGAACCTGCCGGCCAATTCGATCATCCCCTCGGTGCTGCCCAAGGGGCAGTATCAGCTGGGCGTCGAAGACCGTGATCCGCTGTATCTGAACATCTTCTGGCTGGCCCTGTCGCTGATCATCGTCGGCGTGGGCTTCATGAAGGCCAATGTCGCCACCTTGGTGGGCCAGCTCTATCCCCAAGGCGATCCGCGTCGCGATCCCGGTTTCACCCTCTACTACTACGGCATCAACCTGGGCTCGTTCTGGGCGGCCATCCTCTGTGGTCTGCTGGGCGTCAATGTCGGCTGGAACGCGGGCTTCGGCATGGCCGGCATCGGCATGCTGGCCGGCTTCATCGTCTTCGTGCTGGGCAAGCCCCTGTTGTTGGGCAAGGGCGAGCCGCCCGAACCCAAGACACTCAAGGCGCCGGTCGTTGGCCCGATCAACCGCGAAGGCCTGATCTATGTCGGCGCGCTGGCCATGGTGGGGATCGTCTTCTTCGTGGTGCAGTATACGCCCGTCGTTGACTTCACGCTGGTGGCCGGGATGTTCGGTTCGCTGGGCTATATCCTGTGGTTCGCCTTCGTCAAATGCGAGAAGGTCGAACGCGAGCGGCTGCTGCTGGCCACCGTGCTGGTGCTGGGCGCGGTGGTGTTCTGGACCCTGTTCGAACAGGCCGGTTCGTCCCTGAACCTGTTCGCGGCCAGTAATGTCGATCTGGTGCTGCTGCACAAGCCGGTGACCTGGTTCAATGGGGCGGTGATCCTGGGCGCGCCCGAGCAACTGGCGGCGGCGGGGATCGATCCCAAGAGCGGCTTCTGGGTCAATACTTCGTTCAACGCCGCCCAGACCCAGGCGATCAACGCCGGCTGGATCCTGATCTTCGCGCCGGTGTTCGCCGCGATGTGGACCTTCCTCGGCTTCCGAGGCCGCAATCCTGGCCCGATGATCAAGTTTGGCCTGTCGCTGATCCAGGTCGGGGCGGGCTTCCTGGTGCTGCTGATCGGCGCTCATTTCGCCGATGGCGCCTTCCGCATGCCGCTGGTCTTCTTGGTCATCATGTACATGCTGCACACCTCGGGCGAGATGTTCATGTCGCCGGTCGGTCTGTCTCAGATGACCAAGCTGTCGCCGCTGTCGATCGTCTCGTTCGTGATGGCCGTCTGGTACATGGCCCTGGCCATGGCCAACTGGCTGGCCAGCAAGATCGCCGGCATCGCCGCGACCGAAACCGTTGGCGGCCAGGTGCTGGACCCGGCGGCGGCCATGACCCAGTCGTTGCTGGTGTTCAAGATCATCGGCCTGGTGTCGATCGGTATCGGGGTGCTGTTCCTGGTCCTGTCGCCGATCCTCAAGAAGTGGTCACACGGCTCGGACGACACCACGACCATGCCGGCGGCGGAGCCGGCGCCCACCACCGTCTGATAAGAAGGCCCCGGAGCGATCCGGGGCCTTCCTGCTCTCACGATCAGACCCTGCTGGGCTCGTTCTGGCCGGGCAGGCGCACGTGCAGTATGCGCACATCACCTGCCATGTGATTGTCGTGCATGTCCGGGCGAACTTCGTAGAAAATCCGGCAGCCACTGGCCAGGCGACAGCGCACACCCGGAAATGTCTCGCTCAGTGGCTAGGTGACGGGCGTGTTCACGAGATTCGCGATGGCGCCCACGAGGACTTCCATGCGCTCGAGAGCCTGAGGCGTGGGGCCGACATAGGCAAAGAACCGATCTTTCGCGGCCTGGAGGTCTCACCTGGCACGCGGCGTGAGTTCGAGGTCGCGCGGCAAGGCGAGATCAGCCCGTCTGGCGTAACACTTGAGCGCGCGCCTGGTCCAAGAGCTTCTGGAGATAGGTTAGGGCGCCGTCGCCCCGCAGCGAAAGACCTGCCTCCGAGTCCTGTCTCGATTGCTCCAGCACCTTGGCTATCTCCAAGTCCTCCAGCGAGGCTGTGGGGGTCGCGATGTCGTCGCTTTGAGCCATGGGGCGCTCCTGTGCTCTTACAATAACGCCTGTCATTTGGCCTGTCACCTAGCCTGTCACGCGCTCGGCCGCCACCCCTCCGGCGCCAGTTCGAAGCCCTCAAACCGAAACCCTGGCGCGACGGTGCAGCCGACGAGCGTCCACGCCCCTAGGCTGACGGCGGTCTGCCACCAGCCGACCGGCACGATGACCTGCGGACGACAGCCGGCCCGCAGGTCGGGGCCGAGCGTATAGGCCGTCAGGCCGACACCGTCGGGCGGCGACAGGGTCAGAGCGATCGGGGCGCCGGCGTAGTAGTGCCAGGTCTCGACCGCGTCGATGCGATGCCAGGCCGACAGCTCCTGCGCCTGCAGCAGATAGTAGATCGCCGTCGAGGCCGAGCGGCCGTCTGCCGGCGCTTCGTCCTCGAAGGTGCGCCTGTACCAGCCGCCCTCGGGGTGCGGCGCCAGGTCGAGCAGGCGGATGATCTCCTTGGCGCCCAGGTCGCCGGAAAGGCCGAGCGGCGGCGTGCTCATCCCTTGAAACCGTCCTTGGCGGCGCGAATTTCGCCGAACGCCTCGGCGGGCGACAGATGGGGGCGCAGCAGCGGCGCGCGCAGGAAAGGGTTGGTGGCCTTCTCCAGGCCGATGGTGGTTGGCACGGTCGGCTCGCCACGCTCACGGGCGGCGAACACCTGGTCGGCCCGGATTTTCAGCGCCGGTTCGTCGTCCACCGACAGGGCGAAGCGGGCGTTGGACGCGGTATATTCGTGGGCGCAATAGACGGTGGTGTCGTCCGGCAGCGCGGTCAGCTTGGCCAGCGACCCCCACATCTGCTCGGCGGTGCCCTCGAAAAGTCGCCCGCAGCCGAGGGCGAACAGCGTGTCGCCAACAAAGGCGATGCGGTCCGCCGCATCGTAATAGGCGATATGCCCCAGGGTGTGGCCGCCGGTGTCGATCACCGATAGGGTCGTCTCGCCCAGAGCGACCGTGTCGCCCTGGCCCACCGGCCGGTCCAGCGGCGCGATGCGGGTCACTTCCTGTGGTCCGACGATCGTCGCCCCGGTCGCTGCCTGGATCGCCGCGTTGCCGCCGGCGTGGTCCGGGTGCCAGTGGGTGTTGAGGATCAGGTCCAGGCTCCAGCCCAGGGTTTTCAGCGCCGCCAGTATGGCGTCGGCGTCGGGCGTATCGATGGTCGCGACCTTGCCGGTGGCGTCATCGCGCACCAGAAAGCCGTAATTGTCCGACAGGCAGGGAAACTGGTGGACGGTCAGCGACATGCTTCGGCTCTCCTGGGGGCGACGGAACGGTGACGCGCGGTGTTCGCCCGCCTACATAGATGAGGCCGCCTACCGGGAGACTCAATGCGTCGCGACGTCCTCGATCTTAGAGCCTTCTACGCCACCCCCCTCGGTCGGTCGGCGCGCGAGATGCTGGGGCGCAAGGTCGAGGAGGCCTGGGGCGATGCGCGGGGCCTGGACGTGCTGGGCCTGGGCTACGCCACGCCCTTCCTCGACACCGCCCGCGCCAAGGCCCGGCGCGTGGTGGCGGCCATGCCGGCGACGCAGGGCGTCGAGGTCTGGCCCCGCGGCGAACCCAACCAGGCCACCTTGGTCGAGGAGACAGCCCTGCCGTTTCCCAACGCGATGTTCGACCGCATCCTGGCCGTTCATGCCCTGGAGGAGGCCGCCGACCCGGCCGCCGTCCTGCGCGAAATCTGGCGGGTCATGGCCCCCTCGGGCCGACTGATCGTCGCCGTGGCCTCGCGCGACGGGCTGTGGGCCGGGGCGGAGAGCACGCCGTTCGGGCACGGCCGGCCGTTCAGCCGCCACCAACTGGAAAACCTGCTGCGCGAAGCCGACCTGGAGCCCGCCGGCTGGACGCGGGCGCTCTATGTGCCGCCGACGGCGGTGATGTCGCGCTGGGCCGAGGGGTTCGAGCAGGTTGGCGCCCGCCTGTGGCCGCGCTTCGCCGGCCTGATCCTGATGGAGGCGGTCAAGCAGACCTTCGCGGTCAAGCCGCGCGGCAGCCGCCAGCGTGTGCGGGTCTTCGCGCCCGGCGTGCTGGCCCCGTCACCCACCGGTCCAGCGCCTGTTCGGAAGGCGCCGGGCAATCTAAATGCCGCAAGGCCCTTGGAGCCTTCGATTTCCGGGCCTAGCCTTGAGTCGCAAACACCGTCGCCAGCGAGAGCCGCGCCATGAAGATGATCGTCGCCATTATCAAGCCCAGCCGTCTGGACGCCGTGCTTGAAGCGGTCACCGAGGCGGGCGCGTCGGGCCTGACGGTCACCGAGGTGCGTGGCTATGGCCGACAGAAGGGCAAGACCGAGGTCTATCGCGGCGCCGAATACGAGGTGAAGCTGCTGCCGAAGGTCAAGCTGGAGATCGCCGTGCCCACCGATGTGGTCGAGTCGGTGGTCGAGGCCCTGCAGCGGACCGCCAACACCGGCAAGATCGGCGACGGCAAGGTGTTCGTCATGGACCTGGAACAGGCCCTGCGCATCCGCACCGGCGAACGCGACGCCGCGGCGATCGCCGGCTAGCCTCGCCAACAAAAAATGACGGCCAGCGGCCGGGCAAGCGCAGCCATGACGCCGGTCGATGCGTTGGGAGCGTTCACGTCAAAGGGGCGACATGGCCGACGACGCATCTCTGCCGAACCCCACCACGCTGCTGCAGCCGGGTTCGACCTGTTGGCGGCTCGAGACCGCCGAACGGCTGGCGCTGTTCATCGACAATGATGAGGCGTTCGACGCCCTGAAGACCATCCTTTTATCGGCCCGCAAGTCGATCTGGATCCTGGCCTGGGTGTTCGATCCCTTGACGCGCCTTGACCCTGACCGGGTTAAGAAGAGCCGCGACCCGGAGCGCGTCGATCGCATCGGCCTGCTGCTGCGTCGCCAGGCGGCGCTGAATCCGGTGCTGGACGTCCGTATCCTCGTCTGGGACATGCCATTTCCGATCGCGGCCTCGCAGCTGTTCGGACCCCACCGGGGCAAGGTGTTCTTCGCCGGCTCGCGGGTGAAGTATCACCTGGACAACACCCTGCCGGCCAGCGCCTGCCACCACCAGAAGGTTGTCGTGGTCGACGGCACAGTGGCCCTCGTCAGCGGCGGGGACATCGGCATCGATCGCTGGGACACCACCCGGCACCTCGACAACGACCCTCGTCGGCGTCTGCCGACCGGCCATCACTATCCGGCCCGGCACGAGGTGGCGGCGATGGTCGAGGGCAAGGCCGCCGAGGCGCTCGGCGACCTGTTCATCGAGCGCTGGCGCAAATCCACGGGCGAGATGATCGAACGGTCCGACAAGCCCGCCGAGAGCCCGTGGCCCGACGATCTGTTGCCCGACCTGCGCAAGGTCGGCCTGGGCATCTGCCGCACCCAGCCCGCCTGGAAGGGCGATCCCGAGATCAATGAAACGATGTTGATGCACCTGGCCAGCATCAAGTCGGCCAAGCGGCTGATCTATCTGGAGAACCAGTACATCACCTCGCCGATCATCGTCGAAGCCCTGGCCGAGCGCCTGGCCGAGGCGGGCGGTCCCGAGGTGGTCACCATCGGTCCGGCCCACAGTCCAAGCTATTTCGACCAGATGACCATGGACAGCGCCCGCACGGCGGCGATCAACCGCCTGCGCGAAGTCGACGTTCACGGCCGGTTCTCGGCCTTCAGCGCCAAGACGCCCAAGGGCGCGGCGATCATTGTCCACTCCAAGGTGGCGATCATGGACGACAAGATGCTGCGGCTCGGTTCGGCCAATCTGAACAACCGCTCGATCGGTCTCGACACGGAATGCGACATCGCCTTTGAAGGCCGGGACGACGCCAGCCGGGCGGCCGTGCGCGCCTTTCTAGGAAGGCTGATCGGCCACTTCATCGATCACGAGACCGAGCATGTGCTCGAAACCTATGATCGCGAAGGCAGCCTGGCGGTGACCATCAACCTGCTCGATCGCCGGGGCGGCCAGCCGCGTCGCCTGGCGCCGGTGCCGGTCCGCAAGCTGACCGGCGTTCAGAAGTTCATCGCCGACTGGAGCCTGGGGGACGCCATCACCCCGGACGACGCCTGGCGTCCTTGGGGCCGCCGCAAGCGGCTCAAGCGCGATCTGCATCGCCTGATGAACCACGAGGGCTTGAAGCTGACATTGCCGGGTCACCTGCAACGGGACTGATCTCCAGATCGACGACCAACGGCAAATGGTCCGACGCCACCCGGGCCAGGGCGCCGTACGGCGAACGTATGCCGACCGTCTTCAGACCCTTGGTCAGAAAGACGTGGTCGATCCG
This sequence comes from Caulobacter sp., assembly GCA_014378155.1. Lineage (GTDB taxonomy): Bacteria > Pseudomonadota > Alphaproteobacteria > Caulobacterales > Caulobacteraceae > Caulobacter. The sequence continues at coordinate 6,357 of JACMOF010000360.1, forward strand.
CATGAACGGGAACTTGGAGGGGAAGGTCGCGGTCGGCGTCTTGTCCCAGCCAGCGCTCCGGGTCTGGGCGTCGCGCAGCACCGCCTTCAGCATCCGGTAGGTGGCCGAATAGGGCGAGGCGTTGAAGTCGCCCAGCAGGATGCCGGGCGCCGTCCAGGCCTCGTGCGTCATCCACTTATCGCCGAGTAACGCTGCGGCCTGGCGCTTTTGTTCCTGGGGCACCAGGCCAAGGTGAGTGTTGATGATCTGCACCGGAACGCCGCCGACCTCGACGGTGACCCATAGCGCGCCACGCGGCTCCAGGCCGGGGATACGCGTGTAGAGCGGCAGCCCCTCGGCCTTGACCTTCCTTTCGGGCAGGGCGGTCAGGATGGCGTCGCCGTACAGCTCCTCTTCCACCGCCATGGCGGGATGGAAGTGCGACTTCATCTTCAGCAGTTCAGCCAGGCGGTGGGCTTGGTCCACGCCCTTGGTTCGAGCGCGGCGGACGTCCAGTTCCTGCAGCGCCACCACGTCGGGTTTTTCGGCGGCGATGACCTCGGCCACGCGTTCGACGTCGAGCCGGCGGTCCGTGCCCACGCAGCGGTGGACATTGTAGGTCATGAGGCGAAGTTTCATCCGTCGAAGAGATCGCCTGAGGCCGCTGGAGGTTCCGCCGCGAGCGGGGATGGGTTGCGACTGAGCATGAACAGGCAGCTCTCGGCGCGCCAATTCTCCAGGGCCCTGGTCGGGTCGATCTGCCGAGCGGGCCCTTGGCCAGCGAAGGCGGCGCAGGTGTCGATGCGGACGTCGAGGTCTTCGGTCAGGGCCAGGAAGTCGGCCAGGGTGCACAGGTGGATGTTCGGCGTCGCCCACCAGGGCAGGGGCAGGGCCTCGGTCTCGGGCATGCGGCCGCGATGCAGCAGCGACCAGCGCACCTTCCAGTGACCGAAATTGGGGAACGACACCACCGCGCGGTCGGCGATGCGCAGCAACTCGGCCAGCACATGGCGCGGCCGGCGCGTTGCCTGCAGGGTCTGGGACAGCACCGCATAGTCGAACGAGCGGTCGGGGAAGTGGTCGAGATCCAGGTCAGCGTCGCCCTGCACCACCGACAAGCCGCGCGACATGCAGGCGGCCACGCCGGCAGCGCTGATCTCCAGACCCCGGCCATCGACCTGCTTTTCGCGGGTCAGCAGATCCAGCAGCACGCCCTCGCCACACCCGACGTCCAGCACCCGCGATCCCGGCCGAACCAGGCGCAGGATCTCCTTGAAGTCTTCCCGGATCATAGTCCTCCCCCTATGGGGGAGGTGTCGGCGAAGCCGACGGAGGGGGGAGTGGTCGGCAGCCAGCCGCATCCCGGATCTACGATCCTAAAACCCCCCCCACCGGCCTTCGGCCGCCTCCCCCACAGGGGGAGGGCCTTGGTCATGCGAACCCTCACAGACCTCTTTCCCGGTCCACCGAACTCATGAACCCCTGCAACGCCGCGTCCATCACCGGCTCATCCAGCAGGAAGGCGTCGTGGCCCTTGTCGCTCTCGATCTCGACGAAGGCCGCGCGGCAGCCGGCGGCGGTCAGGGCGCGGACGATGTGGCGGTTCTCGGCGGTCGGATAGAGCCAGTCGCTGGTGAACGACAGCACGCAGAACCGCACGTGGCGAGCGCCGGCGAAGGCCTGGGCCAGCACCCCGCCATGGCCGGCCGCCAGGTCGAAATAGTCCATGGCCCGGGTGATGTAGAGGTAGGAATTGGCGTCGAAGCGATCGACGAAGCTGGCGCCCTGGTGGCGCAGATAGCTCTCCACCTGGAAATCGGCGTCGAAGCCCCAGGACAGGCCGTCGCGCTGCAACTCGCGGCCAAACTTCCGCTGCAGGGCCGGCTCGGACAGATAGGTGATGTGGGCGGCCATCCGCGCAACGGCCAGGCCCTTCTCGGGCCGCGACTTGCCCTTGGCGTAGGCGCCGGCTTTCCAGTCAGGATCGGCCATGATCGCCTGGCGACCCACCTCGTGGAAGGCGATGTTCTGGGCCGAGTGGCGCGACGCCGAGGCCACGATCACGGCGCTGAACAGGCGCTCTGGATAGTCGGCGGCCCATTGCTGGACCTGCATGCCGCCCATCGAGCCGCCGACGACGGCCAACAGGCTTTCGACACCCAAGGCGTCGATCAGCATGGCCTGGGCCCGCACCATGTCGGCGATGGTGATCACCGGGAAGGTCAGGCCGTAGACCTCGCCCGTGGCGGGGTTGACCGAGGCGGGCCCGGTCGAGCCCATGCAGCCGCCGATGACGTTCGAGCAGATGACGAAGTGCCGGGCCGGATCAATGGGTTTGCCGGGGCCGATCAGCCGCGTCCACCAGCCGGGCTTGCCGGTGGTGGGATGGGTCCCCGCGACGTGCTGGTCCAGCGTCAGGGCATGGCAGATCAGGATGGCGTTCGTGCCGTCCGCGTTCAGCGTCCCCCAGGTGCGATAGGCGACCTCGAGATTTTCCAGCTTGGCGCCGGAGTCGAGACGCAGGGGCTGGTTGGACGGGAACCGCCAGGTTCCGCCTTCGGACAGCACAGCCCCGGCGAAATCGAGATTTGCCATGCCCGCCTTGGACCGCTTGGCGCCCCTTGTGTCAACCGGGCTGTCGAGCGCGCTTCCGATGCGGGGCGGCGGAGGCTATGGAGGGTAATGCACCGACTGATCCTCATGCGCCACGGCAAGGCCGAGCAGCACGCCGCCTCGGGTGGTGATTTCGAACGCGCCCTGGCGCCGCGCGGCCAGAGCGACGCGAGCCTGATGGGCCGGGTGCTGGCCAAGGCGGACTTGTCGCCCGACCTGGCGCTGGTGTCTTCGGCCCGCCGCACGCGCGAGACCTGGGACGCCGCCGGCTCGGCCTTTCCCAAGGCCAGGGCCGAGCACCGCCACGACCTCTATCACGCCGAGGCCCAGGACGTGCTGGCGGCGATTCGCGACGGGGCGCCCGACAGCGGAACCGTCATGATCGTCGGTCACAATCCTGGCCTGCACGACCTGGCCCTGCGGATGGCGATGGGCGGTCCGGCCGATCCGGGGCTGCTGGCCAAGCTTCGCGGCAAGTTCCCCACATCGACCGTCGCGGTGTTTTCGATCGACGCGGAGGGCGCCCCGACCTTGAGCCACCTGTTCTATGCTTCGGAAAACGGCGGACAGGGCGGCGAATGAGCACGATCTACAAGCTTCTCTCGGCCAGCGGCTGGGCCGGCGCGCGCGCGGATGGCCTGTTCGCGGGCTCGGCCGTCGATCTGGCCGACGGCTTCATCCACTTCTCGTCGGGCGAGCAGGCCCAGGAGACCGCCGCCAAGTGGTTCGCTGGTCAGGACGACCTGCTGCTGCTGACGGTCGAGATCGACGACGCCGACCCGGCCCTGAAGTGGGAGGCCTCGCGCGGCGGGGCGCTGTTCCCGCACCTCTA
>JACMOF010000361.1 GCA_014378155.1 Caulobacter sp.
CTGCGCGCCTTGCCAGTGGAGAACGGCCGCTGGCGGGTGCGGGCCGACCTCCAGCGCACGGACCCGACGTTTCAAAAGCGCCTGATCGCCGTCGAGGACGCGCGGTTTTACGGCCACCTCGGTGTCGACCCCTTCGCTTTGGCCCGCGCCATAAGTTCGGCGCTGATCCATGGCCACATCAGCTCCGGCGCCTCGACCCTGACCATGCAGACCGCCCGGCTTCTCGAGCCGCGCCCGCGCAACCTGGGCTCCAAGCTGATCGAAATGGTCCGCGCCGCTCAGCTGGAGTCGCGGTTGACCAAGCGCGAGACCCTGGCCCTCTACCTGACCCTGGCCCCCTATGGCGGTAATCTGGAGGGCGTTCGGGCCGCCAGCCTGGCCTATTTCGGCCATGAGCCGACCAGCCTGACCGACGGCGAGCAGGCCCTGCTGATCGCCCTGCCGCAGTCGCCCGAGGCCCGCCGCCCCGACCGTCGGCCCGAAGCCGCCCGCCTGGCCCGCCGCGCCGTGCTCGACAAGATGGTCAAGGCGCGGGTGCTGACCGAAGCGGCGGCCAGCGAGGCCGACGCCGAACCTTTGCCCAAGCGCGGGGCCTTCCCGACCCTGGCCTGGCACTTGGCCGGCGACTTGGCCGCCGCAGCGCCGGCCAGCCAGCCCAGCGTGGTCTCGACCATCGACGCGGGGCTGCAGACGCGGCTGGAGCCGATGGCCGCCGCCGTGGCCGCCGCCCAGGGACCGGACGTCACCGCCGCCATCCTGGTGGTCGAGATCAAGGGCCGCGCCGTGCGGGCCCTGGTCGGCTCAGCCGGCCGCGACCGACCGGGGGGCTGGATTGACCTGACCGAGGCCGTGCGCTCACCGGGTTCGGCCCTCAAGCCCTTCATCTATGCCTTCGCCTTCGACGACGGGACCCTGGCGCCCGACACCCAGATCGACGACGCCGCCACCCGCTTCGCCGACTACCAGCCCGAGAACTTTGACCACGTCTTCCACGACAAGGTGACGGCCCGCGAGGCCCTGGCCTATTCGCTGAACGTCCCCGCCGTCGCCACCCTGGAAAAGGTCGGTCCCGAGGTGTTCGCCACCCGTTTGGAGAGCGCGGGCGTCAGGCTGGTGCGCCCCAAGACGGCGATCAAGGCGTCGGGCCTGGCCCTGGCCCTGGGCGGGGCGGGGATCACGCCGCGCGACATGGGCGTGCTCTACGCGGCGCTCGGCGACGGCGGTGTGGCCAAGCCCCTGGCCTTCACCCAGGCCGAGGCGAAGGCACGCGAACACAGCGGCGGAACCCGCATCGTCCGACCCGAGGCGGTGGCCCAGGTGCTCGACATCCTGCGCGAGGCCCCCGCGCCACGTGGCCGTGCGCCCTCGGCCCTGACCAAGGGCGGACCGGCCATGGCCTTCAAGACCGGCACCTCCTACGGCTTCCGCGACGCCGTGGCCTGCGGGGTGGTCGGCGGCTATGTGATCATCGTTTGGACCGGCCGGGCCGACGGCGGCGCGCGGGGCGGCCTGACCGGACGCGACGCCGCCCTGCCGCTGCTGTTCGACGTCGCCGACGTGGTCGGGGCGCCGGCCATCGCCCCACGCCCCATCGCCCCGAAGTCCGCGCCTGGCGCCCTTCAGCGGCTGCAACAGGCGTCGGAAGGCCCCCGCCTGATCTTCCCGCCCGACGGCGCGACGGTTCAGGTCGACGCGGTTGGCCCCCGGTCGCGGGGCCTGGTCATGGCGGCCGGCGGCGAGAACCTGACCTGGTACGTGGCCGGCCAGCGCCTGGCCTCCGACCCGGTCAGCGGCAAGGTGATCTGGAAGCCGGCGGCGCCGGGCTTCTATCGGCTGCGGGTGGTCGACGACCAGGGCCGCGCGGCCTCGGCCCGGGTGCGGATCAAAGCCCCGAGCATCGCGGCGAAGTAAGGAGTGAAACGATGAAGACTATCGCCTTCAGGGCGGCGCTGCTCGCCCCCGGTCTCAGCGCGGCGTCCTGTGCCTCGTCGGGCCATTGCCGCCTCGGAGAGCGGCGCGTCACTTGGGCGACAGGGCATGAAACCTCGCTGGAGGGCGTGGACGCCCTTATGGTTACCTCAACGTGCCAGCCGACCAGGGTCGGCCGACTGCTCTACGGCGAGAAGCGGGGACTAATACCAAAAGCCCCTAGCTCTGACTCCGACAGGATTCCCTGACTGGCCGGACAGTGATTCACTCTCGTGGTTGCAAGGGAGATCGTGGATGTCCGCCATCAAGCTTCGGGTCGATTATGACGCGGCGCGGACCCGTCGGCTGGCGGCGCGGGCCAAGGATCCAGATCAGGTGCGGCGCCTGCTGGCGCTGTCGGCGGTTTATGAAGGCCGCAGTC
>JACMOF010000039.1 GCA_014378155.1 Caulobacter sp.
CCGAGTAGTCGGCCAGGTAGCGGCCATAGGTCGAATCGACCTTGTGGCTGGAATAACGACCGCCGAAGCTGATCACCATGTCCGAGCCCTCGCCGAACTCAGGCTTGTACTTGAAGTCGCCGGTCAACGCCTTGTCGTCCAGCTTGGACTTGTCGCCAAACGCCCAGTGCGACTTGAAGAACACCGAACTGGGGGTCGTCATGGCGGTGGCCAGGGCGGCGACCGGCGCGAAGGTCGGGTAGGCGCCGTTGGTGAAGCCGTAGGTGGCCGTCAACGGCGCGGTCGAGTTCGGCGCGAAGCCATTGACGCCGTCGCGCACGCCATATTGCGTGTAGCGCGTATCGACCTGGCCCGACGTCGAGGCGTAGTCGGTCTTGGACATCGCCGCGCGAACCCGGCCGCTGAGCCGGCCACCATTGTCCCAGTCCGCCGAGAACTGGACGTTGTCGGTCTTGGCGTGGGCGTTCTTGGCGAAGCTGTCGCCTTCCGACGAATTGGCGGTGACAAAGCCCGATTGCAGGACGCCGTTATTGTCCTTGGTCAGGCCCTGGGCGTTGTACACCGCGTTTTCGTTGGCATAGGCCCACTTGAGCGAATGTTCGCCAGTGAAGATCTTCAGGTCCGAATGGAACCAGTCGGCGCGCAGCGACAGCGAATCGGAGACGTTCCAGTCAGCGTTGAGCGAGAAGGCGGTGCGCTCGCGCTCTTGGTGACGGTTGTTGCTGTAGCGGTATTCCGGCGACCAGATGTTGCTTGTGCCAGTCTGGACCTGGTTGTTGCCCGTGGCGGTGGGGCGATTGAGAAAGGCCCAGCCACCGCGGTTCTCGCCGCTGAGCACCTCGGTGTCGATCGAGTTCTTGTCATAGGACAGGCTGCCCAGAACGGCGAAATTGTCCGAGAACTTGTGGCCCAGGACCACAGAAACCTGGGGCTTGGTCTTGCCCTTGGTCGAGCCCTTGTTGGCGCGCAGATCGATCGAAAAGGTGCTGTCGCCGCGCACGTCGAGGGCGTTGCGAGTCTTCAGATTGACCGTGCCGCCCAGCCCGCCTTCGATCAGGTCGGCCTGAGGCGACTTGATCACATCGACACCGGCCAGCAGGTCGGAGGGGATGCCCTCAAGCGAATTGGTCTGTTTGATATTGCCTTCGCCAAGGCGGAAGGCCTCGAGGCCGGACAGGAACGTGTCGCTGTTCAGCAGGGTGACGTTCTGGTCCAGACCACGGATCCGCACCTTGGTGCCCTGGCCGTTCTCGCGGTCGATCTGAACGCCCGGCAGGCGCTGCAGCGACTCGGCGATGTTCTGATCCGGGAACTTACCCATGTCCTCGGCGGTGATCGACTCGATGATCTGGTTGGAATTCTTCTTCAGATTCAGCGCGTCGGCGAGCGAGGCGCGGAAGCCGGTCACGACAACCGTTTCAACCTCCGAGGGTGCGTCGGCAGGCGGTGGCGCGGTTTGGGCGGTGGCTTGGCCGGCGGCCATCAGCACAAAGGCCGAGGCGGCGGACAGCAAGGCCGTGCGGGATCGATAAGACATTGTGGTCATTGAGCATTCCCCTGTTTGCGGCAGCAGTTCTCGATCGCGATCAGCAGTGCTGAGCGAGCCAAGACGCAGAGAGTTGAGGGATGCGTGCGCATCCTCCCGTGGATTCCGGCCTTTTAAGCCATGCCGGTAGCGTCAACCTATGAGCGCCAGACAGCGCTGTCAATAACTCCATCATATTTCAGAAAGTTGATTTGGTTTATGCGGCTTTTGGGTCACGCCCCGCGAGCGCCGCCATGGCGATGGGCTCCATCAGAGCGTAGCCCTCGCGGGTAGGGTGAACACCGTCATAGGCCAGGCCGGGCCTCATGGCCCCGACGCCGTCTTCCAGCGCCGCAGTGTAGTCGGCCAGCGTCGCGCCGCGTTCGACGGCATAGGCCCGGATCCAGGCGTTGAGGGCCGCGACCTTGGCGGTGGGGCCCAAGCCCGGCCTCCAGGGAAATTCGGCGACCGGCGTCAGGGTGGCCAGCACCACCGCGACGCCGTTGGCCTGGGCCAGAACCGTCATGGCTTGGAGGTTGGCCTTGGTCGCCGCCGGATCATAGGGGCCGGCGTTCTGCGCGATGTCGTTGACCCCGCCCAGGATGTGGACCGCCCGAGGCCGCAAGGCGATCACGTCGGGCCAGAACCGCAGCAGCATCTGGGCCGTGGTCTGGCCGCCTATGCCTCGGCCGATGAAGCCGTTGGTCTCGAAGAAGAACGGGTGTGAATCGCGCCAGCCGCTGGTGATCGAATCTCCCATGAACACCGCCCGCCGCCGCTCCGGCGGCAAGTCGCGATCGACCAGGTTCGCGGCGGCGTAGCGCTGGAGATAGGCCCAGTCTGTGCGCAGCCGCTGTTCCTCCTGGCTAGACGCTGCGGCGACCGGCGCCTGGGCGCGCGCCAGACCCGGCGCGGCGAGGCCCGCCGCCATAAGGGCGCGGCGACTGATCCTCATCGCACGACCGCCATGGCCGGCGTCACGTTCCAGCCGCGCAACTCGACCCTGGCGCCGGCCACCGCGCCCGGATAGCGAACCTCGACCGTCCGTTGCTCGCCCGGCAGCAGCGAGACGTAGTTGTCGGCATAATAGGCCGGCAGGATGCGCTGGCCCTTGCCGTCGACCAAGGTCAGCTTGCTGTTCAAGGCTGGGGTCGAGCCGGTATTGGCAAGCGACACGGTGACCACCGTCTCGGCGCCGGCCTTGACCGAGGCGGCGCGGATCGACACCGGTTGGGCGGCCATGGCCGACAGCTGGCGGCTGCCGGCGGCGTCTCGGCCCAGCCAGTAGAGGTTGCTCGACAGCGCCTTGCCGTCGGCGCTGGCCAGGTCCAGTCGCACCACCACCGCGCCCTGGGCGGCCAGCGGCCCGGCCAGGTCCAGCACCTCGCCCTGGGCGACGGTGTTGGCCGCCGCGTCGATGCGGCTGGACGTGTCGGCCAGGAGTTTGCCGTCCAGGCCCAGCACCCGCGCTCGCAGCGTGGCTCCGGCGATCGGAGCGAGGCCGTTATTGACCGCCTCAAGCCGGTGCTCGGGGAAGTTCATTTGCACGTGGATGGGCTCGGACGCCTTCTGGGTCCCGTAGAAGGCCGCGTGGGTGTCGTAGTCGTGGCTGAGGATCTGCCACATGGTGCTGGGCCAGGCCGGCTGGGTCATCCACAACAGGCGGCCCGACGACTTGGTCCACAGCTCGGCGTTCATGCCCTCGAAGATCGCGCGGTGCGTCTCGTAGTTCATGAGCTGGGCCTTGCGCTCGAAGTCCTCAAGGCTGGTCGGCGCGCCGAGCTTGGCGCTCATGGCGTCGAGGAAGCTCTTGGTCGCGCCGTTCCCGGTCGGATGCCAGTCGTGATAGGCCCAGGTGTCGCTGATCGGCCAGCGGTCCGGCGCGGGCACGGCGGCCTCGAAGGCTTCCAGGGTCGGGAACGACGGCGTGCCAACCTCGACCGAAAAGCCCTTGGCGTGCTCGCTGTAATAGGTTTCCGGCTCCTTGTAGCTGTAGGGCCCGCTGTTTTGCAGGTTCACCCGGTTGGAGCTGCCGGTGTACCAGCGGGTGCCGTCCAGATCGTGGACCAGCGCCTCCAGACCTTCATTGAGGATCGGCTGCGGCACGCCCTCGTTGCGGCCGAACCACAGGGCGATCGAGGGGTGGTTGCGATAGCGGCTGATGACGTCGGCGGCGTTGTTCAGGAACAGTGGCACGTCCTGCGGTTCCAGCTGATAGTCCTGGGTCGAGGCCCAGAAGTCGTTCAGCACCAGCAGGCCGTACTCGTCGGCCAGGTCATAGAAGACGTCCTCGGTGTTCTGCCCCACCCAGTTGCGGATGGTGTTGAGGTGGGCGTCGTGGTGCAGGCGGAAATAGGGCTCGAGGCGCTCGCGCGACACCCGCTTGCGCCAATCATCCGTGCCCCAATTGCCGCCCCGCGCCGCGATCTTCACGCCGTTGACCTTGATGACGAGATAGGGCGTCAGGCCGGTGTCGGGGATGTCGCGGACGGCGGGTGAGGTCGCGCCCACCGGGGTCAGGGAGGTCGCCCAGCCGCCCTCCACCTTGCGGATACCCTCGTGGCTGCCGTCGGTGATCGTCTGGCCCAACTGCCGGGCCTTGGAGAAGTCGACCTCCACCCGTCGCAGGTCGCCATCGGGCGCCATCAGCGACAGCTCGTAGGTCATCTGCCGCAGGCCGATGCGGCTATCCTTCCGGTCGGAGACCTTGCCGTCCACGCTGGCTAGCAGGCGCAATCCGTACAGGGTTTGATCGCCGTAGCCGTTGGGCCACCAAAGCTTGGGGGTCTTCACCGACAGCTGCGGGAACTCGGTGGGGGCGAGCAAGACCTCGCTCTTGCCCGGCGCCAGTGTGACGACCTTCTCGACGGCGACCGTGTCAAACGCCGCGCGCACCGTGACCTGAACTGGCGTGTCGGTCAGGTTCTCGACCGGCACGGTGATCTCGACGTCGGCGACGCTGTTGTCCGGCTTGCCAGCCACTTGGGGCAGCGTGGTGACCACATGGCTGTCGCCGATCCGCACCGCGCCAGTCGAGCGCAGCACCACGTCCTGCCACAGGCCGGTATTGCGGTCGCGGACGCTGGGGATCCAGTCCCAACCTTCGCTGGCGATGAAGGTCGGGCCGTCCAGAGCCTGCATCCCCCCGTTCTCACCGACCCCGGCGGTCAGGGACTCCTCGTGGGCGATCCCCGGATGCGGCGGCGGCGAGACCTTGACGGCGATGGCGTTGCGGCCCGGCTTCAGCTTGCCGGTGACATCGAACTGCCCCCGGACGAAGGCGCCCTTCAGGTCGCCCAGCCGCTCGCCATTCAGCCAGATCTCCGCAGCGTAGTTCACCCCCTTGAAGATCAGTTGCTGATGGCGGCCGGCCTGACCGGCGGGGGCGTCGAACTCGGCGCGGTACCAGTAGTCCTGCTTGTTGAGGCTTTCCGGAATGGCGGTGTTGTTGAGGCCGTAGTCGGGATCGGGATAGACGCCGCGATCGACCAGGGTGGTCAACACCGTGCCCGGCGTCGTGGCGGCGTACCAGGCCTTGGCGTCATAACCTGGCGTGGACAGCGCTGTCGGATCGGCCGTGACTTTCGGGGCCTCAGCCAGCGACCAGGCCGCCAGGACCCAGGCCTGATCGCCATCCGGGCGCAGGGCCGGGCCAGCATAGGGGGCGATGGCGGCGGGCTTGGAGAACGGCGCCTTGCTCTTGGGCCGTGTCCAGGCGTCCTGCGGTGTCACTTGGCCGTACATCTGGCGGACCTGGACTGGCCACGACGGACTGCCAGGCTCGTAGACCGTCAGCGCGGCATCGGGCTTGGCGGCCGCCAGGGTCTTGATCTCGACAGAGCCCAGCGCCCGCGGCTCGGCGGTGGATCCGGCCACCTGGCCGCCGAACGGTACGCTTCCGGCCAGTCCGCGCGGACCCAGCTGCGCTACGGAGGCCGGCCCGACGGGCGTCGCGGCGCCGTCGGCGACCTTTGTCCCATCGACATAGAGCGAGACCCTCGCGCCGTCCGACACCGCCGCCACATGGCGCCAGGCGCCGGCCTGCGCCGCGCCCTGCCCCCTGATCACCGTCGCGCCGACCCGCACGGCCGGAACGCCGTTTTCGAGCACCAGGAAGCGGCCGCCCGCGGCCGGGTCGCCGACCCCGGCCACCACCACGCGTCCCGCCGCGATGTTCGACGCCTTGACCCAGCCTTGCAGCGTCCAGGGCCCATCGGCCGGCAGGCTAGCGGCCAAGGGTTTGGCCAAGCCGTCGCCGCCGCGCGGCAGGTCGGCATTGTAAGGTCCGTAGACAGACGATGTCTGGGCGCTGGCTGTCGCGGCGACCAGGGCGGCGCAGGACGCCAATAGCAAGGCGCGTGAAATCCGACGGGCGAACGGGGTCATGGCGTCTTCCTCCTCCTTCAGGCGGCCTCTGATGGGCGCGCTCGGCGTGGTTTTCAGGGCGTCAGGGTCGCGGCGGCAGGCGAGCGCAAGTCGCGCGCTGCTCGCCAGGGCGGGCAGCAGGCCTACCAGGGCAAGGAAGCGGCTAGAGCGCCGCATCGGCCTGCGCCTCGGCCAGGGTCCACAGTCGAGCAGCGCCCCGCACGCCGGAAGAGTCGCCCCACTGGGCCGGGGCCAGCCGAGCGTTCCAGCCGTCAGAGAAGACGTGCGGTTCGATGAAGCCCGGCAGCCGCTCATAAAGCTCGACCACGTTCGACAGCCCGCCGCCGAACACGAAGGCGTCGGGGTCGGCGATGTCGCAGATCACCGCCAAGCCCCGGGCGAGACGATCGAGATAAAGGTCGAAGCTGACCACGGCCTGGGCGTCGCCAGCGCGGGCGGCGGCGATGATCGCTTCACCGCTCAGATCCTGGCCGACGCGCGCTGCGTGGTCGCGTTGGAGCCCCGTGCCCGAGATCCAGGTTTCCAGGCAGCCCTGGCGACCGCACCAGCAGGCCGGGCCAGGGCTTTCCGCGACGCTCGGCCAAGGCAAGGGCATGTGACCCCACTCGCCGGCCACGCCGTTGGCGCCCTCGACCAGCTTGCCATCGACCACCAGTCCGCCGCCGCAGCCGGTGCCGATGATCACCGCGAACACCACGGCCAGGCCCGCCGCCGCGCCATCGACGGCCTCGGACAGCGCCAGGCAGTTGGCGTCATTGGCCAGCCGCACGGGACGACCAAGGCCGGCCTGCAAGTCCTCGCGAAACCGGCGGCCGTTCAACCAGGTGGAATTGGCGTTGCGCATCACGCCGGTGCGCGGCGACACCGAGCCGGGTGACCCGACGCCGATCGTGCCGCGCGCGCCGGCCTGCTGCTCGGCCTTGGCGATCAGGTCCCGAACGGTGTCGATGGCGGCGTCATAGGACCCGGGATTGGGCGCGCGCACCCGGGCCAGAAAACGACCGTCCGGCGCCAGAGCGGCGGCCTCGATCTTCGTGCCGCCGAAATCAACGCCGACCTGGATCAAGCCGTCTTCCTCCACCTGTCCGGGGCGCACGCTGCGGCGCGCTTCCGAGTTCGCTCTTAGCCTTCGACGAATAAAGAAAGCAATTTAAATAATCCATGGCAAGCGGCCCCTATCGCTCGCGGCGCGAGGCGATGCTAGGGAGG
>JACMOF010000362.1 GCA_014378155.1 Caulobacter sp.
CAGGTCGTCGATTAGGGTTTTCCCCTTTCCCAAAGGGAGAGGTTGGGGCCCGCGCGAAGCGTGGGAGGGTGAGGGGTCTGGACGTCAGCCGGCGTGCCCGCCGAGCGTTCGTGGGAAATCGGTGAGGGTGTAACCCCTGACAGTCCCATGCTTCTTCGAGCGCGGGTCCCTCCCTCTCCCGCTGGGAGAGGGTTTCGAATTCTAGCCCTTCACCGCCCACAGCAGGTGTTCTTCCTGCCCGTCGCCGCCGGTGATCGGGCTGACGGTTACGCCCTTAATCGTCCAGCCCTGGGCCTCGACGAAGGCCGAGACCGAGGCGATGCATTCGGCGATGATCGCCGGGTTCCTGACCATGCCGTTCTTGCCCACCCGTCCAAAGCCGGCCTCGAACTGCGGCTTGATCAGGCAGACGAGATCAGCGCCCTCGGCGGCCAGGTCCAGCGCCACCGGCAGCGCCTTCTCCACCGAGATGAAACTGACATCGCTGACCACCAGGCCGGGCGTCTCGTCCAGATAGCCCTCGTCGAGGATGCGGGCGTCGACGCCTGACAGATCGACCACCCGGCCGTGGTTGGCCAGGCGCGGATTGAGCTGGTCGCGGCCGACGTCGCAGGCAAAAACCTTCTCAGCGCCGCGTTCCAGCAGGACCTCGGTAAAGCCGCCGGTCGAGGCGCCGACGTCCAGCGCCACCTTGCCCATCACATCGATCGGCCACAGGTCCAGGGCATGGACCAGTTTGAGGGCGCCGCGCCCCACCCAGGGATGGGGTGGGCGGCCGTCCAGCTTGGCGCTGGTCTCAAGCAACTCGGCGGGCTTCTTGACCACATGGCCGTCGGCGGTGATCAGTCCGGCCTCGATGGCGGCGCGAGCCTTGGCGCGGGTCTCGAACAGGCCGGTCTCGACCAGCAGGATATCGGCGCGCTTATAGGTGGGGGGGGAGGTCATGGCCGCCGTTTAGCACAGTCCTCCCCCACGGGGGGAGGACCTTCAGGCCCGCGCCTACCCCTCGACGAACACCTTCTTCAGCTCGTTCTTCATGATCTTGCCGTTGGCGTTGCGCGGCAGGGTCTCGTGCCAGAAAACGATCTTCACCGGCACCTTGAAAGCGGCCAGGCGGTCGGCGACGAAGGCGCGAAGCTCGGCCTCGCTTGCCTCCGCGCCCGGCTTCAGGGTCACGACGGCTGCCGGCTCCTCGCCCAGGGTCTTGTGCTCGATGCCGACCAGGGCGGCGTCCATGACTGCGGGGTGCTCATAAAGGAGGTTCTCGACCTCGATGCAGTAGATGTTCTCGCCGCCCCGGATCAGCATGTCCTTGGCCCGATCGACGATGTAGCAGAAGCCTTCCTCGTCGAGCCGCGCCAGGTCGCCGGTCTTGACCCAGCCCTCCACGAAGGTCTGGGCGGTGGCTTCCGGCTTGTTCCAATAGCCCTTCACCACCTGGGGGCCCTTGCACCACAGCTCGCCGACCTCGCCGACCGGCAGTTCGCGATGCGGCGCCTCGACGGTCATGATCTTCAGGTCGGTGACCGGCACGGCCGGGCCGCAGCTGTCTGGACGGTTTTCGTAGTCCTCGCTCGAATTGCTGGTGGCCGTGGCCGAGGTCTCGGTCATGCCCCAGCCATTGCCGGGCGAGGATTTCGGCCAGATTTCCTTGATCTTCCGCACCAGTTCCGGGGCCGAGGGCGCGCCGCCATAGGCCACCGTCTCTAGCGAGGACAGGTCGTACTCGCCGCGACGCGGATGCTCGATGATCTGCCAGGCGATGGTCGGCACGCCGCCCATCTGGGTCAGTTTCTCGTCCTGGATCAGCTGCATGGCCTTGTCGGGATCCCACTTGCGGATCATAGCCAGCTTGGCGCCGGCGAACAGCGAGGGGTTCATCACCGCGAAACAGCCGGTCGCGTGGAAGAACGGCACCGAGATCAGCGAGCCCTTCTGCGGCAGGCTGGGATCAGGCTGGGGCGGGGCCTCGCCGCGACGCAGGAAGCTGCGGGCTCCGGCGGCGGCGGCTGCGAAAATATTGCTGTTGACGTTGCGGTGGGTGCCCAGGGCGCCCTTCGGTTTTCCGGTCGTGCCCGAGGTGTAAAAGATCGTCGCGTCGTCTTCGGGACCGAGCGACACGGTCGACAGCGGCTTTTCGTCCAGCGTGATCCAGTCGTTGGGGGCGCCGATCACCTTCTCCATCCGCTTGACGTAGGGATGGGCGATTTCTTCCTTCGAGCGGCTGACATAGACCAGCGTCAAGGCGGGGCAATTGTGCAGGTGCTCGGTCAGGCGCTCGAAGCGCTCGACGTCCATCACCGCCACCGAGGCGCCGCTGTCGATCAGACCGTATTCCAGCTCCTGCCCGGTCCACCAGGCGTTCAGCGGCGTCATGATCGCGCCGAGGCTTAGGCCGGCATAGAAGGCCACCGGCCATTCGGGCAGGTTGCGCATGATCAGGGCGATCCTGTCGCCCTTCTTGACGCCCGAGGCTTCCAGCTCGGCGGCGAACACCGTCACGGCCCGATAGAAGGCCTCGAAACTGACCCGCTCGTCCTCGTGAACCAGGAAGATCTTCTCGCCGTGCGTGCGGCCCGCCAGCAGGGTGTCGCGCAGGGTCGGCGGGCAGTTCTTCCAGACCCGGGTCATCACACCCCGGATGTCGATCTCCTCCATCTCACCGGCCGTGCCCGGCGCGGTGATCATGGCATAGGCCTGCTTGACCGACATGGCGGGCCAGGGGATGGCGGCGGGGGTGGGCGCGGGCGCGGCCTGGGTCATGTTTACTCTCCCGGTGTGTGGTCGCGCCTCGTTGGACGAGCGCGTTTC
>JACMOF010000040.1 GCA_014378155.1 Caulobacter sp.
AAAACCTCGCCGGGATCTGCGCGGGTCGACGGGGCCGGGAGTCAAACCGGTCTGTTCCAGGATCTGTCGGAGTCGCTGACGGCCCCTTCCGGGCGACTTTGATCCTGCCCGTCCGAGGGGGAACGACGATCGGGATGAAACAAGCCCTCAATCGCCGTCCCTCGAGACAAACGGTTTCGCGGAGCGGTCGGTCCACGCCGAAACGCAAACTCTACCTCACGGTCATCCGGGCTTGGCCCGGCCGCTCCGCGCCTCCTCACCTTCTCAGCGGCCGTCCGCGTGAGACGGCGACGCCGTGCGCCGGAAACTCGCCGGAATCTTCGGCTCTAACCCGCTGCTACTTGTCGTTCGCGTCGCGGCGTTCTACGCCGTCAGCACCAGTCTTTCGGGGATATCCATGAAGCTAGCGTCCCTCGCCGCCGTCATGGCGCTTACTGCGGCTTCCGCCGCCAGCGCCCAAGCGGCTTCCGACTGGCGGACGCCCGATCCGGACAATGTGTTGGTGGTCGACACCAACAAGGGCCGGATCGTCGTCGAGCTGGTCCCGGAGGCCGCCCCCGCCCACGTGGCGCGGGTGCGGGGGCTTGCCAAGGCGCATTTCTACGACGGCCTGACCTTCTTCCGGGTCATCGACAGCTTCATGGACCAGACGGGCGATCCCAAGAACGACGGCACCGGCGGCTCGGACCAGCCGAACCTGACGGCCGAGTTCACCTTCCGGCGCGGCGCCGGTTACGCGCCGCAGGGCAAGGTCGGGCCGGCCGAGATCGGCTTCGTCGGGCCCTTGCCGGTCTGGAGCCAGAACAGCGCCCTGGCGGCCATGACCGCCGACGGCAAGGTGGCCGCCTGGGGCGCCTTCTGTCCCGGCGTGCTGGGCATGGCCCGGGCCGGCGATCCCGACAGCGCTAACAGCCAGTTCTTCTTCATGCGACAGACCAACGCCTCGCTGGACAAGACCTATACCGCCTTCGGCCGCGCCCTGAACGGGCTCGAGGCCATCCGCGCCATCAAGGTGGGCGAGCCGGTGGCCGCCCCGCAGGACAGCATGACCACCGTGCGCGTGCTGTCCGACATCCCCGCCGCCCAGCGGCCTAACGTCCAGGTGATGGACACCGCCGGCCCGGCCTTCAAGGCCCTTGTCGACAAGCGCCGTGTCGAACTGGGCGGGGCCTTTACCCCCTGCGACGTGACTATTCCGGTGCAGGTAAAATGATGCGCGCGCCGATCGCCGCCCTCGCGGTTCTGCTGGCCTTCGGTGCGGCCCAAGCCGCGCCGAAGGGGGCCGCGCCCAAGGTCGCGGCTCCGAAAGCCTCCGACTGGCGCACGCCGGCCGCCGACACCGTGGTGGTGATCGACACCACCAGGGGCCGGATCGTCCTCGAACTGATCCCCGAGGTCGCCCCCGCCCACGTGGCGCGCTTCCAGGAGCTCACCCGCGAAGGGGTCTATGACGGCCGCACCTTCTTCCGGGTCATCGACCGGTTCATGGCCCAGACGGGCGATCCGGACGATACGGGAGAGGGCAGCACGAAAAAGCCCAACCTCAAGGCCGAGTTCACCTTCCGCCGCGACGCCAAGACGCCCTTCTCCGTGGTGGCCGCGCCGGCCGGCACGGAGGTGGGGCTGCTCAGGTCGCTGCCCGTGGTCAGCCAGGCCGCGACCTGGTCCGACGCCACGCCCGACAAGAAGGTCTCGGCCTGGGGGACCTATTGCCCCGGCGTGGTTGGCGAAGCGCGCGACGAGGCGCCGGATTCGGCCAACAGCCAGTTCTTCCTGATGCGCCAGCCCTACCCGTCGCTCGACAAGCGCTACACCGCCTTTGGCCGGGTGCTGTCGGGCCTGGAGGTGGTGCTGGCTATCAAGACCGGAGAACCGGTCGCCAAGCCGCAGGACGCCATGCTGAAGGTGCGGCTGCTGTCGGACATCCCGGTGGCTGAGCGGCCCACCGTGCGCGTGGTCGACACCGCCAGCGCCTGGTTCAAGGGCGAGGTGGCCCGCAAGCGGGCCAGCCGGGGCGCGGACTTCTCGGTCTGCGACATCGACCTGCCGGCCGAGGTGAAATAGGACGAGGCGTCCGTGGATCGCATCCCGGCGGTTTCTTGTTTACATCGCACGGGCTAGAAGCTCTTTCGATTCTCCAACCCTTCTTTCAAGCCTCAAGGGATGACCATGTCGGCCGACCTCGAAAACACTCTGCTACTGACGCTCGAGACCGGGCCCGTCACGATCAAGCTGCGTCCCGACCTGGCTCCTGGCCACGTCGATCGCATCAAGGAACTGGTGCGCGAGGGCTTCTATGACGGCGTGGTGTTCCACCGCGTGATCCCCGGCTTCATGGCCCAGGGCGGCGACCCGACCGGCAGCGGCCGCGGCGGTTCGGCCAAGCCGGACATCAAGGCCGAATTCTCCAAGGAAGCCCACGTGCGCGGGATCTGCTCGATGGCCCGCACCCCCGATCCGAACTCGGCCAACAGCCAGTTCTTCATCTGCCTCGACGACGCCTCCTTCCTCGACAACCAGTACACCGTCTGGGGCCAGGTGGTCGAAGGCATGGAAAATGTCGACGCCCTGCCGACCGGCGAGCCACCGCGCACCCCCGGCAAGATCCTCAGCGCCAAGATCGGCTCCGACGCCTAGAGCATCGCGCGGAAAAGTGGCCACCGGTTTTCCGCAAAAGCGATGCGAAAACAAAAGCCTAGAGCAATCCGTGCGATTCCTACATCGCGCGGCTTGATCTAGGACAACAAGGGCCCTGGGGAACCGGGGCCTTTTTCCTGGTTGGCGCCTAGCGCGTGAGAATGACGACCACAGGACGGTGATCCGAGCCTAGGGTTGGTCCACGTTCGACACTTACGGTCTTCCAGGCCTTCCCGGCATAGACGTGATCGATGGGAAAGACGGGGAAGGGCGCGGTGGCCACTCGCGAGAACGCCCCGCTGGGCCAACTGGCCAGCGCCCGCGTCCGCCGATCGAGACCCAAGGCCTTGTCCCGGCGGCGCAGGGTGAAAGACCAAGGCGTGGAATTGAAGTCGCCGGTCACGATCAGAGTGTCATGCGGAAACCGGGCCAACGCCTTCACCAGAGTATCCGTCTGAGCTTGTTGCCGACCGGCGGGATAGGGCCACACGAAGTGCGCGCCCGCCACCGTGAAACCGCCGCCCGGATGGCTGAGCGTGGCCCAGGCGCCGGGAAGGCCGAACCCCGCCTGCGCGTACTGCCCTGAGGCGGCGATTGGCCAGCGGCTGAAAATCCACGTGTCGCAGCCGTGCTTGGAGGGGCATTTCGTAGAGGCCGGATAGGCTTTGCTCAGACCGGACACCACGGGCCAGGCCCCGCCGCCGCCCTCTTCAAGCACCACCACATCGGCCTTCTGGGCCAGGAGCCAGGCGAGGGTCGTCTGGGGGTCTTCGTTCGACGCCCAGGCGTTGAACTGTATGATCTTCACGGTCGCACCGGCCTTGGCCGGGGCCATCGGCCGCCCTGCGCTTAACAGTTCGGGGATGATCAGCGCGCTGTTGCAGACGATTGCGACGGCCGCCAGGCCCAGGAAAACCTTGCGCTCGGCGTCGCGGGAGAAGGCCGTCGCCAGGGCCAGCGTCGCCAGGCCGCAGAGCAGCCACAAAGGCGCGAAATGGGTCAAGGCGTCCAGCCGGTCGCTGAACATGCCGCCCATGCAGGCCAGGCCAATGACCGCGCCGACTAGGCCGAACATTAGGGTGGTGCCGCGGATGAAAAGGCTGGCGAGGTCGAGGATCAAGCGCATGATCGCGCCTTAGCATGGCCTTGTGACACGCGCCGCCGCTTAGTCGCCGCCGAAGTACATCAAGCTGACATTGCGGAATTGTTGGTCGCCCACTTGCAGGTCGCCCTTCAGGACGATCCGAGGCTCGCCAGGGTCCGCCCCCTTGGCGGCCTTCAGCGCCACCAGGTCGAGCGCGCCCGAGAACATCACCTGGCCCAACTTCGGATCGGCGCCGTGGAAGCTGACGGCCTGTCCATCCACCCGGTAGGCCGTCGGCATCACGCGCAGCGAGACTGTGTGATAGGTCTGCCCCATCTCGTTGACGGCCGTCGGACTGGCGACATCCTCGAATTCCAGGAAGATCGGCGCGTAGGTGGCCGGGCGATGTCCAGACTCCCACTCGGCGAAGTCGCTGGCCTGGCCGATGTTCAGCGAGCTCAGTTTCAAGTTTCCGGATTGAACGACGGTGTCGGTGAAATAGTAGCCAAAAACGTCAAGCGCTGGATCGTGGGCGAAGGTCACGGGTTCCGGGATCGTTTTGGCCGGGGCGGCGGTCGGAGCGGCCGCGGTTTCAACCCGCTTGCTCTCGGTGGCCGGTTTGCAGGCGGCCAGCGCCAGGCAGGCGCTCAGGACGCAAAGGTGGCGCAAGGTGACGGTCATGTTTTCCCCGAGATGGTGTCGAACGCTCAGGATGGCGGCTTGGCGCGGGGTTTGTCCAATAAAGCCTGGCCCAGGCCGGAGTGTCTGCGCGCTTGACCTGACGCCCCTGTCGTGGCCTTGAAGCCGCCCCATGCGCCTGTCCGACTTCGACTTTCACCTGCCCGATGCAGCGATCGCCCTGCGGCCGGCCGAACCGCGGGATTCCGCGCGCTTGCTCGTGGTCAGGCCGGGCGAGAGCCTTGAGAACCGGATCGTTCGCGAATTACCCGACTTCCTGCGCCCCGGCGACGCCCTGGTGTTCAACGACACGCGGGTGATCCCGGCCCGGCTGATGGGCCTGCGGGCCGGGCGCGGCACCGGCGGCGGCGACGGATCTCCGGTGGCGGTCGAGGCGACGCTGCACCGCCGCGCGGCGCCCGATCGCTGGACCGCCTTCATGCGACCCGGCAAGCGGCTGAAGGCAGGCGACCGGATCGCCTTCGGCCACGACCATGACCGTGCTTGCCAGGCCGGCATGCTGGACGCCACCGTGGTCGCCAAGCACGACGGCGGCGAGATCGAGCTGGCCTTCGACTTCGCTGGCGTCGATCTGGACCTGGCCATCGCCGCCCACGGCGAGATGCCGCTGCCGCCCTATATCGCCGCCAAGCGGGCCGAGGACGACCGCGACCGGGCCGACTATCAAACGGTCTATGCCCGTGAGGACGGCTCGGTGGCCGCCCCGACCGCCGGCCTGCACTTCACCTCCGACCTGCTGGAGCGCCTGAAGGCCAGGGGCGTTGGCCTGCACTTCGTCACCCTGCACGTCGGGGCCGGCACCTTCCTGCCGGTCAAGACCGACGTGGTGGCTGAGCACAAGATGCACGCCGAATATGGCGAGGTTCCTGCCGCCGTCGCTGCGGCCTTGAACGCCGTCCGCGCCGCCGGCGGACGGATCGTCTGCGTGGGCACGACCAGCCTTCGCCTGTTGGAAAGCGCCACGAGCGAGGACGGCCTCGTGCGGCCGTTCGCCGCCGAGACCGCGATCTTCATTACCCCCGGCTATCGTTTCCGCGCCGCCGACGTGTTGATGACCAACTTCCACCTGCCCAAGTCGACCCTGTTCATGCTGGTCAGCGCCTTCGCGGGCCAGGCGAGGATGAAGGCGGCCTATGAGCACGCGATCGCCACCGGCTATCGCTTCTATTCCTATGGCGACGGCAGCCTGCTGTTCCGCGCTACAACACACAAGAATGGGCCCGAGCAAAGCTGATGGCCGCCTTTCCCTTCGAGATTTCCGCCACCGATGGCGCGGCCCGAACCGGGGTCCTGAAGACCCCGCGCGGCGACATCCGCACCCCGGCCTTCATGCCGGTGGGCACCGCCGCCACGGTCAAGGCCATGACCGTCGATCAGGTGAAGGACACCGGCGCCGACATCATCCTGGGCAACACCTACCACCTGATGCTGCGGCCCACCGCCGAGCGCATCCAGCGCCTGGGCGGCTTGCACAGGTTCATGCGCTGGGACAAGCCGATCCTCACCGACAGCGGCGGCTTCCAGGTGATGAGCCTGTCGGGGATCAGCAAGGTCACCGAGGAGGCCGTCACCTTCTCCAGCCATATCGACGGCTCCAAGCACGTGTTGAGCCCCGAGCGGTCGATGGAAATCCAGGCCGACCTGCTGGGCAGCGATATTGTCATGCAACTGGACGAATGCGTCGCCTGGCCGGCCGAGGAGAAGCGGGCCCGCGAGGGCATGGAGCTGTCGGCTCGCTGGGGCGCACGCTCCAAGGCGGCGTTCGGGACCCGCGACAGCCAGGTGCTGTTTGGCATCCAGCAGGGTTCGACCTTCCGCAACCTGCGCCAGGAGTCATCGCAACGTCTGCAGGAGATTGGCTTCGACGGCTACGCCTTGGGCGGGCTGGCGGTCGGGGAGGGTCATGAGGCCATGTGCGAGGTGCTCGACTATGCGCCGGCCATGCTGCCCGCCGACAAGCCGCGCTATCTGATGGGCGTGGGCAAGCCGATCGACTTGGTCGAGGCGGTCTATCGCGGCGTCGACATGTTCGACTGCGTGCTGCCCACCCGCTCGGGCCGCCACGGCCAGGCCTGGACCTGGGAGGGGCCGATCAACCTCAAGAACGCGCGCTTCGCCGAGGACGACACCCCGCTGGACGCCAATAGCGACTGCCCGGCCAGCCGCGACTATTCCAAGGCCTATCTGCGCCACCTGTTCAAGGCCGAGGAAATCCTGGGTCAGGTGCTGCTGTCCTGGCACAACATCGCCTTCTTCCAGGCCCTCACGGCCGCCATGCGCGAGGCGATCGCACAGGGGCGGTTCGAGGCGTTTCGGCGAGACTTCAAGGCGCGGCATCTGGGCGACCGCTAAGCAGTCTCGTCAGGCGTCCGAGAATGTTTAGCTTTCTCAGACACCCGCCCTTGGGGTCAGCCCCGTCGCCGCGCCTGGCGGGCGTCCAAGAAACCTAAACACAGCTGGACCTTGGCTCCGTTACAGAAACCGGACGTTCCAGGGCCTCCTTCCATCTACCAGATCTTGTAGATCGGCCTTTTCTTCTTCTTGGCCGGCGGCTCAGGCGCCGCCTGCGGTGCGTCGACCAGCGGCGCCTCGGCGTCCTTGGGCTCCGCCGCGGGGGCGTCGATCACAGGGGCGTCCTTCATCCACGGGAAGCGCTTTTCCTC
>JACMOF010000363.1 GCA_014378155.1 Caulobacter sp.
ATCGTCTTGACCGGGCTCGGCTTCGCCTTCGCCGAAGGTGGCTCGGCCATGCGCAAGGGCATCGGCATCGTGTTCGGGCTGGCCATCGCCTTCACCGCCACGACCTTCGTCAGCACCTTCTTCAACCTCACCGCCGGGGCGGCGTTCTGAGGTGGCGCAGTCGCAAATCGAGGGATTCGAGATCGCCTTCCACAGCTCCCTTTCGGAGCCGGTGACAATCGCAGGCGTTCCGCGAATGATCGCCGTGCTGAATGGCACCCTGACGGCGGTCCTGGCGCTGGGCCTCCAGGTTCCCCTGATCGGCATTCCGATCGGCCTGGCCATTCACGGCGCCTGCTACTGGCTCAACAAGCGCGACCCCTACTTCTTCGACGCCCTCGGGCGGCACATCCGCCAACGGCCCTACCTGGACGCCTGACCACGGGCGCGCCCGTCGCCGGCGCGCGACCGACCGCTAGCCAGCGCCCATCCGGGCGACTTCCACGTCCGATCCGCCCCCAACCGCAGAGGACAGCCCATGCTCTACCTGCGCGAATACCGTCCCAAGGCTGATCGCCTGTTCGATCATTTGCCGTGGGTGGCGCTGATCGGTCCGGGCCTGATCCTCAACAAGGATGGCAGCTTTCAGAAGACCCTGGCCTTTCGGGGTCCCGACCTGGCCAGCTCGACGGACGCCGGCCTGGTCGCCACCCGCGCCCAGCTGAACAACGCCCTTCGCCGCCTGGGCTCGCGCTGGTGCCTGCACATCGAGGCGCTGCGGGCGGCTTCGCAGGACTATCCGGCCAGCCAGTTTCCCGATCTCGTCTCCGACCTGGTCGACGAAGAGCGCCGCGAGGCGTTTGAGGGGCACGAGCGGCACTTCGAGAGCCGCTACTTCCTGACCTTCACCTACCTTCCGCCCGAGGAGGCGGTCAGCACGGCCGAGAGCCTGCTGCTGGAGAACGCGCCTTCAGGGCGCGGCGCGGCCGGCATGTACCGCGCGGCCCTGAGCGATTTCCTCAGCACGGTGCGCCAGATCGCCGACATCCTGACCGCGATCATGCCGGAGGTTCACGAACTCTCCGACGACGAGACGCTCACCTATCTGCATGGCTGCATCTCCACCAAGCGCCACTACGTCAAGGCGCCGGAGACCCCGGCCTATCTCGACGCCTTCCTGACCGACGACGATTTCCAGGGCGGCCTCCTGCCGCGCCTGGGCGGCAGCTATGTGCGGACCATCTCGGTGCGCGCCTATCCGGCGACCTCTTCGCCGGGCTTGCTGGACCGCCTGAATGAGCTGGGCATCAGCTACCGCTGGGTGTGCCGCTTCCTGCCGCTCGACAAGGAGGACGCCCGCAAGGCCGTGACCACGGTACGCAAGCGCTGGTTCGCCAAGCGCAAGGGCATCATGGCGCTGCTGAAGGAGGCCATCACCCGGGAGCCCTCGGTCCTGGAGGATCCCCACGCCGCGGCCAAGTCGATGGACGCCGATGCGGCGCTGGCCATCCTCGGTGGCGACTACGCCTCAATCGGCTATTTCACGCCGACGGTGACCTTGATGGACACC